>CAXNNO010000129.1:0-6548 GCA_964203555.1 Bacteriovoracales bacterium | reverse complement strand
TTTGGGTTGTACTTTGAAGAAAGATTTATAAAGTCCTTTGCATTTTTGTCCCAGGAGTTTTTTGTTGTCTCACTGGCATGGGCAGAATTGATAAAAAATAAGTTCTGCATTTCCTTCAAAATTTGAGAATATTTTTGATTATAGACATAGGTCTTGTCGTTTTTCTTAGATTTCGATTCCAACTCGACCATGAACTCCATAGTTTTTATTATAAAATTATTTTTTTCTGCATCTGAAAGGTGTGAGAATTGTTCATGGGTGAGGATATGTGTGCTGGCCTCAATTTTAAGGCCGAAGAGGATGGTCATTAGTGCTAATAAGAACGTTTTGGACATAAAAATGCCTTTATAACTTATCGGATGCTTCGGGAGTTTACTTAAGGGCAGGAATTCCCTCTATGCCTTATGTAATTTCAGACAGATAGTGTGTTTTTTTGTTTTATAAATACTCCCAAATGGCTATTGCTCTTTTCAACTTCTTCAAGCGGGTTTAAGATTGGCCTACATTAATTTTAAAATGGCAGGCATTGATATGGGCTGGTTTCATCAGGTCAAAAATCCAAAGTTAAAAAATTTAAAAAGAGTTGTTTCAAATACTCCCGTAGGACTGTGGAAGAAGTGCAACCAGTGTGGTGAAATTCTTCAGGCGGAAAAATTTGAAGAAAATATGAGTGTTTGTCCACTTTGTGATTATCATTATCGGATCACTGCCTATGAAAGAATTGCTGTCATGACGGATGAAAATAGCTTCGAGGAGATTAGTCCTGACTTACTTTCAAATAATCCACTCCAGTTCCAGGATAAAATGCCTTACGCTCAAAGACTTCGTTCGGCGATTAAAACCACAGGCATAAAAGACACGACTGTTTGTGGAACTGCCACCATCGATGGAAAGTCCGTTGCCCTTGCGGTTATGGATTTCCGTTTTATGGGTGGTTCGATGGGAGTCGTAACCGGAGAGAAAGTTGCTCTGGCGATGGATATTGGTTTTGATAAGAAAATACCGGTGATCGTCGTATCCTGTTCCGGTGGAGCAAGGATGCAGGAGGGGATTCTTTCTCTCATGCAAATGGCGAAAACATCTGCTTCCCGCTCTCGCCTGAAGTCCGCGGGCATTCCCTATATTTCTATCCTCTCAGATCCAACAACCGGTGGTGTTGCCGCGAGCTTTGCGATGTTGGGCGATCTTAATATTTCAGAACCTAAGGCATTAATCGGGTTTGCTGGGCCAAGAGTCATAGAGCAATCCATCAGGCAAACACTCCCTGAGGGATTTCAAAGATCAGAATTCTTAAAAGATCACGGCTTTATTGATAGAATTATTCATCGAAAAGACATGAAAAAAGAGCTCAGCTTTTTTGTCAAAATGTTTACCCCGTAATTTATGTCGATCGATCTTTCAAATTGGCTCATGGTCCATTATGGCCAGGAGCATATGCGACCAGGTCTTGAGAGGATAAAATCGGCCCTGGAAGAAATTCGACCCTTATTGACTCACACTAAAATTGTGATTATTGCCGGAACAAACGGCAAAGGAGAAACCACCCTCCGGCTTTCAGAGCTACTGAAAGGTCACCATCATTTTGCCTGGACCTCTCCGCACATTTTGAGAGTAACTGAGCGCATGCGCTCTGAAAAAGGTGAAATTTCAAATTCTGAACTTGAGTCTCTCGTTTTGGAGTGCCATCAAAAACTAAGTCTAAAAAAGATCGATCTTTCGTATTATGAATTTTTATTTTTTGTTTTCTGCTCCTGGGCCGTCAAATCCTCTCCTGAATACCTACTTCTGGAGGTCGGATTAGGTGGAAGACTTGATGCCGTTAATGTCTTTGATGCCGACTTAGTTCTCTTGCCTTCAATTTCCAGAGATCATCAGGAAATTCTCGGGAGAAGATATGATCAAATCCTTACCGAAAAGTTAGGTACTCTAAGACATAAATCAACTCTGATTCACTTCCTCGATAATAACTATCTCAAAGAGAGAGCGGAGATCACTTCTCTGAGACTGGGGGTAAAAGTCATAAGTCTCAAATCAATGATAGATCTTCCACCACATGAATTTTCCCTCAGGAATCAATTATTGGCAGGTGCAGCATATTGTTTTCTTCAAACCACCCCCTTTGATCCATCGGTTTGGAGTAAATCGGTACCTATGTTGGAGAACCGCGGAGAAATTTTAAAGAATGATCTGGAGTGGTATTTTTTTGGTTCTCATAATGTCGATGGACTGAGAAAACTTATTCAATTTTTACACCATGGGACTTATAATTTCAGAAGACCTCCATTTGATACTGTCATTGTCGCATTCTCGAAAAGAAATCCTGCGGATTTAAGAGTCATGCTGAGAATGCTTTTAAAATCACAAATTGGAAAAATTGTGGTTACTGTTTTTGATCATCCAAAAGCAGCATCTTTGCAGGAAATAGAATTACTCTCACGCGAAGAAGGGTCTGAGTTTGTTCAAGATATTGAAGCCTATATTCTGGAACAGAAAAAAAATCAACGTGTGCTGGTTACTGGTTCTTATTATTTTCTGGGCCACTTCAAATCAATCCTTTGCCGCTGATAAGCCGCAACTCTCTCTTGGAGATAAGCTAAGTGTTTTTTCAGACAAGGCCTATAGGAAAAATAATGGTCGCTACTTTGAGGCGGTTGGTAACGTCGTTATTATCAGTCAAAAAGATACCATTTATGGCGAGGTTGCGTCTCTAGATCAAGATACAATGACAATTAAGATTGAGGGGAATGTACGTTTTATTTCTAAAGACATGACCCTGTTTGGATCCCGACTCGATTATAATCTTGCGACCGGCGTTGCTCATATTAAAAACGCACGCATCCTTACATCTGCTTTTAATCTCGTGGCGACTGAATTAATCCGACTCAATGAAAATGAGTATCTTGCCAAAGAATCAGAATTTACCACCTGCAAGGACTGTGTTGAGTCTTGGTCGGTCTACGGAAATCAAATTAAGATTCACGTTGGAAAATATGTGCAGATCAAGCACGGACTTTTTAAGGTTAAGGGCATCGATGTCATTTATCTTCCCTATTTAGTTCTACCGATCTTATCGAAGAGAGAAACTGGGGTCTTGATTCCTAGAGTTTCTACAAGAACTGGTGAAGGATTATCCTATGAGCAACCATTCTTTTGGGCGATAGATCATTCAAAAGATGCTACCTTGAGTCCAACCTTCTGGGCCAAAAGAGGTTATGGGGGAGATTTTCAATACCGGCAGCGCTTCTCCGATATGTCGTGGCTTGAATTCAACTCAAGAGTCGTAAACGATACAATCTATCTTCCTGGAAAAACCAACAGAGATGAATCGGGTGATGAATTCTTTCGTTATTTCACCGACATTGAAAGTCATCAATTCTGGTCGCCGAATTTAGGCTCTCACGTTCGTTATACAGGTACAAGAGACCTTGATTTCATCAGGGACTATCCTCAGTATACTGACTCCAAGTCTAATAGTTCCGATTTTGGTTTTCAGGGATTTATTAACTGGCGCAGGGATCATTTCAGTATGAGTGCTGAAGCCGATTATTTAAGAAATCAGCTTTTTTCTGAGCCGACCGAGTTTGATCGCTCTTATGTTCAGGTGATGCCCAGAATTAGTGTTAGCACGACTCCATATTCCTTCGTTCAATCAAAAGTTCCTTTTTTTGGACATATGGCCGTAGGGGTCGATAGTTCTTTGACCAGATTTCAGCAAGTCAAAGAGGATGAAAGCCTCAATATTAGAAATGCTGATCGAGTCTCTTTTCAACCCTATCTGTTGTGGCATCTTCTCAGCTGGGGACCGGTTAATTTGAGTTCTCGCTATGTTTATGATCAGCAGGCCTATAATTTTCGCGACCAAGATGAACCTTCAGCAGGAAAAAATGCAGGTCTCCTGAAAACGGAAGTTAGTTTTACGATGGATAAAATTTTTGGTCTTGCTTTCGAAGAGAAAATTCCGTTGAAATCAATTTCAGACAACGATCTTAAGCGGTTACGTGAGGCAAATGAGCAGGGACTAGCTCCACTTCAGACAGAGAAGAGAGAAAATCGATTAGTAGGGGAACTTCCAGAATTTAAATCAGAGCTTCTTAAGGATAATATCATTCAGGTAAGAAACAGTTTCAGGCATTCCCAGGAATATAAATTTATCCATCATTATGTGACGTCTCAAAATGACTACGGCAATAAAAGATTTCTAAATCAAATCAAGTCCAGCCAGATTGGACAATTTGATTATGAGGATTCAATCAGATCAGACGAGTATCTTTTTGGTGCTAACACGACAAGAACGGTCATTCCACCGGATAATACAATGGAATTTCAGTGGAACAATAGCCTCATCAGAAAATCCCCTAAGTCCTTCAGTTATTTGCAGGATGACAGATACCTGAGAGATAATTTTAGCTACTCTAGAATCGGATGGTTCAATCTTTCGCAGGGATATTTAATCAATTCTCAGGAGTTTGAAGATCTTAGGCAACGTTTAACAAGATTAATGATTGATTCAGGCTATGTTGGAAATAAATGGTTTGTTGGAGTTCAAGAGTTTTATTTTCATTACGACAAACAAAATATTTTCAACTTGAATTTTACAAGACAGTTTGAATATATCAATTTATTTTCAAATTATAATTATAACTCCTTCTCCTCTTCAAACTTAAAATCACTTTATTTTGGCGGACAAATTCGTCCTACTGACACTCTGGGTGTTGCGATGTTAAAAAATGTCGATCTTGAGGCGAATAAGGATATAAGAACCATTTATTCAGTCGATATTATGCCACATAATAATTGCTGGATCTTTAGTTTGAATTATCGAAAGTCGATTGTTGATTCAAGGTACTCTTTCAACATCATGTTCAATTTCGGAGACGATAATTTTGAACGCTATAGGAATGATTACTTTGGAATGAAGAGACTTCAATGAAGGCGACCTTCATAGATTTTGAGGATAGCTTTTCTTATAATATAGTTCAGGAACTGACTCTTGTTGGGTTTGATGTTACGGTTATTAATTGGAATGACTATGATGAAAATCCCCTGGAAGGACTTTTAGTTGCTGGCCCAGGACCTGGTCATCCTGATGATTACGTCAGCATTTTTCATTTGTTTAAACGTTGGTTAAGTGAGGATCGTCCATTCTTTGGAGTGTGTCTTGGGCATCAGATTTTCTGGCGTTTACAAGGAGGAAAGGTCGTTCGATCGAAGGAACCTCTTCATGGACAAAGAGTGATGTTAAACCTGACTGAAGAATGGAAGCAATGGCTTGGAATCAAAGAAAAAGTTTATGTACAGCGCTATAACTCTCTATCCGTTCCTGGTGAATTGGCAGAAAAAAATCCATATTGCATTAATTTTATTCAGGATACTGAGATTTTAATAACAAGAACTAATCGTGTCATAACCTATCAATTCCATCCGGAATCGATAGGAACAACTTTCCGAACAGAGTTTATGAAGGTCATTTGTAGTATAATGGCGTGATGAATAGCTATCTCATTCATGGAATTTACGAATCACAAACACTCGCTACTTTGAAAGAATTGGGAATCAATGAATTCTCATTCGACCTTAGAGGCAGAAGTCCTAATTTGATTCCCTTTTATGAACTCCAATCCTTACTCACGAAACTTCCTGTTGTTAATCGAATTTTTGTAACTTTTGAAAATGATAAAAAAGAAACCATTCTCTCCTTTTTAAATATGTTGGAAAAATCTCGTCTTAAAATTGTTCTCATGTTTCGGGATCAGCAGAATCCGGCGTTCTATCAGGGATTGAATCAATCTTTTTACTGGATGTTTAATCCTCACTGCGATTGGAAGTCAATTTTATCTTTGGACCTTGCCCACGGTGTACTTTTGCCTTTGAAGTATCAGGAGATGTATCGCTCACTTCCCGAACTTTGGAAAATGATAGAAAAAAAGAATCTTGATGTTTATCTTCACGCAGATAATTTCGAACAAGGTCTCTTCGTTACCCCTTCACAGGACATGAAATTAAGCATTGATCTCACGAGCGAAGTCGAAAAAAGTTTTCGCTTGGTAGATCAGGAAAAATTAAGACAAATGAAATTGTGGAGAAAGTTAAATGAAAATTCTGCTCGCCAACGATGATGGTGTCCATGCACCTGGGATCCGTAGCCTCTACAAAAATTTAATGAATGATTTCGACACTACGATCATCGCTCCACTTGAGGAGCGCTCTACGACTGGACATAGTTTGAGTCTTGATAGGCCCTTAAGACTTGAAAAGCTTGATGATAAAATATATGGCTGCTCCGGGTTTCCGGGAGACTGTGTCCTCATGGGCATTGGTTATCTCATGAAAGATAATCGACCGGATGTTGTTATTTCGGGGATTAATAGAGGGGCAAACCTTGGTCAGGATCTTTACTATTCCGGAACTATTGCTGCCGCTAGAGAAGCGGCCTTCCATCGCATTCCATCTATTGCTGTAAGCCTTGTCTTCAACAGTGTGACGGAAGAACACCTCTACGATGTGGCGGCACTTATTATCAATAGATGCATAGAAAGTGGGCTTCATAC
>CAXNNO010000128.1:0-6566 GCA_964203555.1 Bacteriovoracales bacterium | reverse complement strand
TAAAGGGTTGTAGATGGTTTAAGATCACCAACCTCAAGTGAAATACTTGGCTCATAAGAAGTTCTGCGGGCATCATCGGACGAGAAATTAACTATAAACATTTTAAGCTGCTTGTACATTTCGTGCTTCACTGACAATTTCGAGTCTTGAAGAACGATCTGTTTACCCACTTTTTTTGATGAGTTAATGACGATCGGTGCTTTCAAGTTTGCCGACATCTCAGTGACATTCGCAGGAATTGTCAGGATGGAATAAAGCTTAGCAGTTTGAAGAGACTCTAGCTCCAGCCCATTCAAATCGGCCGGAAGAAGTTTTGCAATATAATCTGGTTTGAAAATCTTCGGTTCAATTATTGGAAAGGCTACTTTCTCATCTTCGGTCGACTGGAGCCAAAGGATAAGAGTGCTGTCACCTGGATCAACAACGAAATATTTTTTTAGACTTTCAAAACCGAGAAGACCTTCAGTAAAGGTAACAATGTCAGTTTGGTTCACTTCAAGTTCACCAAAGCGAGTGGTTTTGATTTTCACGGATTCCTCCAAAATGAAATGGTAAGGTATTCTTACCATAGCACTATGATGGTATCAGTCAAAGGAATAAATGATCAAGGAGGAAAATTATTTCTTCTTCAGCTCTTCATCTAGCCGCGCAATATCAGACATGCTCGCCTGTACGGCTTCCGTGTTTTGATCTTGAATTGCCTGATAGACCTCTTCGCGGTGTATCTTGGTTTCTTTTGGTGCTTTTATACCTAGGCGGACTTGTTTGCCCTTGATCTGCACAACAACAATTTTGATATTGTCGTCGATTGCGATGCTCTCTCCTAGCTTCCGTGTCAGAACCAGCATGGTTGATCCTTGTCTTTCGTGTCAAGAATTTGACTAACTCTATTAAGTTTATTGCGCTGAGATTTATTACACTTTGGGGCGAATATGCAAGAAGATTTAACGAAAAGTTCAAAAAATGTAAAAATTTTCTATCTGAGGAAGTCCATCAAGGTACTATTCATGAGTTTGGAGCTGGAATTGTAGGTAGCCTTAAGAATATTCTGCTCTTTTTGAAGGTCTGAAAAGAGCTCCGCAACATCGGCGTCCTCGATTTTGCTTTTATGGGCCTCATTAACCAGTTTTGTTTTTTCAATATTGGCCTCGGCATTACTGATGGTGTTGCTCAATGCCCCAAGCTGAGTCCTGTAGCCCACGATTCGCTCGCTGGAGGTGTCAATTCTTTCCAGGAGGCCTTGAATCAACTGAGGGTTATCCGTGACCATGGCGTTTTCTAGGGCCCTTAATTCATCGAATATACTGACCGGAACTTCCTGTGCTTCATTACCGGCAGGTTTTCGCATGACAGAAATTTCCGGCGTCACGTCGACTTGAGGCACATTCAAATCCAAATCAGTTTTTTGCAGGTCTTTTTTACTGGATGAATAAAAAAGTTCCTTGCCGTTTATGTTAATCGGCACGTAGACGTCTTTATTGATTTCGATATTAATTTTATTAGCGTCGCCACGATATTTACCATCTTGATCAAATGGGCGAGTCAGTACTTGTTGACCGGCAAAGATATAACGGTTTCCCATACGTTTGTTGGAAATGCTTAAAAGCTGTTGTCGAATTTGATGGATTTCTTTTGCCACGCCCTGACGAATTTCTGGAGAGTAAATTGACGAGGCTTGACCGATAGCGAGTTCTTTTGCTTTATTTAACAGATCCGTCATCTCTTCCAGTACATTTTCCGTATAAGAAACTTGAGTTTGGGCAAAGTTTAGATTTCTCATATATTGAGTGGCATCGATATTCTGAGATCGAATAGCTAAAAGCTCAACATTTCCAATTGGATCATCTGAGGGTTTGGAAACTCTCTTCAATGTAGAACCCTTAATTTGTAAATCCTCAACTTTGCTCTTAGTTTTACCTACAGCATAGTTGATCGAATGGATGGAACTATTTTCAGAGACTCTACTCATATATCACCTACGACAGTAAACCTAATACTGACTTAAACATTTCATCAGAAGCTTTAATGACCTTGGCAGATGCTTCATATGCATTCTGAAAGCGAACCATGTTAGCGGCTTCTTCATCCAGAGAAACACCCGCCAGTCTTTCTTTGAAAGATTTTGCTTGTGCCAAAATTCCATGAGATTGCTCTTCATCTATTTTTGATTTCCCTGTCTGAAGACCGATGTGGCCGACAGACTTTAGGTATTGTTCTTCGAAAGTGGTGGTGCCTGCCCCTAGAACTTTTTCATGCTGAAGTTTAGAGATCGCCAAGGCCATGCGGTTATCGCCCGGCTTATTCGCCTCAACAGCCGCTGCTATATTATTGGGATCTGCTTCAACCTCGTCTGAGAGTGAAATGTATTCAGCTGCCCGATTTAGATCAAGCGGCTCTTTGAAAAAATTAATACCAGTGACTTGTTGACTGGCGGCATTCGGAATCGGATTACCTTGTCCATCAACTGGAACCGGATGATTGGCAAAACCCCGACGATGAAGAGCATTGGTCGCCAGCACAAGACCATGTGCCAGACTATCAACCTGCTTTTCAAGGCCCTCAACTTCGTCATGACGAGTTCTAAGTAATGCCCCAAGTGTTCCGCCCTTAATTTTGTCAGTCATGGGAACGCCCGGGCGGTTAGCAAAAAATATTTGAACATCACCCTTATCAGCGGAATTTCCATTTCTAACGCTTGCACCAAAGGCAAGTTCCTGAACCATTCCTCCGGCGACAATGGAACCCACTCCGTCAATACTGATTACATATTGACCCTTGTCGTCACTATAGGTTGTTATGGGGAAATATTCTGTCAGCCCACGAATCGCCCGATCCCGCTGGTCACGCAGATCATTGGCCGTGGCGCCAGAAACTTCCTGGATATTTATTTCTTTATTGAGTTTACCAATGGTGTTGGCAAATGCATTAATTTCGCTGACGGAAAGAGAGATTTTTTTGTTAATGCTGCTTCTGACATTATCTAAATTCGACTGAATTCGATGAAAGTCTCCAACAACGATTTTAGCATTTTCTTTGACGACGCTTCTAACGGTTTCATTCTCTGGCTGATTGGAAAGTTCCCGGAACGAATTGAAGAAGCGGTTCATGATCTTGTTCATACCTTCAGAGTTTATTTCATTAAAAATTTCTTCCACATGGCCAAGCTGAAGTGTGCGTTCCTCATTAAATTTATGATTGGTAAGGGATAAGTTAAGCTTTTTTTCAATTAACTCATCATGAGAACGCTTGATACTTTGAATATCTACACCAGTTCCGAGAACGTAGTCACCCTGTGGAAGCGTGATGCTGTTTTCTGTTCTGACTTCCTGACGTGAAAATCCTTCTGTGTTGGCATTGGCGATATTATGCGAAGTCGTCGACATCGACTGCTTTGCAGTGAAAAGACCAGATTTTCCTATATTAAGTAAGTCCGTGGCCAAGCCTAGTCCCCTCTACTATCTGTTAAGAGCACGTGTCTGTCCGTTTGCTCCATAAGTGGTAAATTGTTTTTTTCCCGTGAAGCCTTGTTTCACTTCACGCAGAGAAATCATCGCTTTGTTTAAAAACATCTGATTCTTCTTATTCTGATCCTGAATCTTTTGAATAATATCGATTAGAAGACTGTTTAGATTTTTTAGTGCCGGGATGGCGGCAGCTTTTTCAATATCCGCAAAAACGGTCAACAGATCTCCTGCCCGATTAATCTGGGCGGAAAAGAGCTCTATTGAGTTCAGGTTATCAATGAGTTCGGATCGATCCTTCTCGAGTTCACTAATTCTTGTAATGAGTTCATCTTTAAGTGGAAGCATACTTTCCAGTTTGTCGATGTCACTTTCAAGGAGTGTTAAGTATTCTTCACAAGTCAGATCATACAATTCTCTGTGAAGCTCACAAAAGGCTTCCCAAACGATGACGGCACGCTGGTAGAACAATTTTTTTTCATCCAGACGATTATCCATCTTTTTGTCCTTTTAAAACTCGGAAGTGAGGATTTTATCTGCAACAGCATCATAATCAACCTCGTAAGTACCGGCGTCGATTTGCGCCTTGAGGCGTGCTATTTTTTCTGAATTGTCAGGTTCGGGCGCATTCATAGCAGCTTTTTTGATACGGGAAAAATCCTTAACACCTTCTGGAATATTTACTTTGGCATCAGCCGATGTTTTATCAGTAAGCTCGCTGGCCCTTTCAATCGTATTCCGTTGAGTTCCATCTACCTTTGTTCCACCATTGGCGGACTCGATTTTGGCATCACGGCTACGTGGAAAAAAGGCAGAACGGGTGTCGATGCTACTCATTTGTATTCTCCTTCGTCATTCCTTGACGAACTTGAGGGTACTCGTTTTTTAAATAGTGCTTCATATTTTGGGGCACTATCTGATCAAGGATAATTTTCTTAATTCCCAGACCACTATTTGAGTGTGCCATAAGTTGGGCCCGTTCGGAATCCAGCATGGAATTATAATATTCCAAGGCCGAAGAGTCGGGTGTTTCCTTCGGTATGGTTTTTCTCATTTCTGCCAACATATGTGAAGTGAAGTTGGCCTCCATACCCTCAGCAATGTCTTCAAATGGTTTAATCGGATTGGTTCTTTGAGCGGTTGATAAACCTTGCGTTTGCGGATTGATTTTCAATCTTACCATCCTGGTTTGGGGACCTCAACATCCTGATGAGATTCTCTATTCAGTGTAGCATTTTTAGGATTGGGGGTGTTAGCAAAAAAATCCCCCCGGAAAAAAGTTCCCCTTTTGGGATTTTTAAATGAGTTCTATCTCTGCAATGAGAGAGCCATTTTGTTTGAGTGCTTGAAAGATGGAAATGAGATCTTCTGGTTTGGTACCTAGTGCATTCAATGCCTTAACCAAATCATTGATCGTAGTTGATTGTTCCATCATCTGAACGTACTGAGTACCCGAGCCTTCTGATCCTTTAATCTCAACCATTAAATCGCCATGACTGATGGCAGATTTCTTAAGTACAATGTCGCCGCCGGCAACAAGTGTCCCGGTTCTTTCATTGATGACGATTTTAGCATGAGTATCGGCTACAACTTTGAAATTCTCGATATTAGCAATTAGCTCCACAACTTTTTTTTCATAATAAGTAGGAATGATGACATCTATAGTTGTTGCATCCGAGGCAGTGGCATATTTGCCACCTAATTCCTGGTTGATAGTTCGTTCAACTCGGGCCGCAGTTGTAAAGTCGGCATTGTTAAGCGCCATACGTATAGCACGTTTATCATTGAAGGATAATTCAAGTTCCTTCTCAATTGTTCCACCATCAGGTATGCGTCCAGTTGTGGCCAGCTTCTTTCCCTGATCAAGACCGCCAATGGAGAGTGGACCGTTGGCAACTGCGTAGATTTGACCATCTCCACCTTTGAGTGGTGTGACAAGTAAGGTACCCCCAGCAAGTGATGAGGCATCACCGATAGAAGAGATAGTAACGTCGAGACGTTGTCCTAATCGACCAAAGGCGGGAAGTTTCGCTGTCACGATAACGGCTGCAACATTTTTTGAGGTTACTTCTCTTTGAGGATTGAGACCCAAGGTCTGAAACATTTTTTTTAGAGAAGTATTGGTTATTTCGCCTCCGCCATCTCCAGTCCCATTAAGTCCGATGACCAGTCCGTACCCAATAAGTGGATTTTCTCTTACGCCTTTTATCGTCACAAGGTCTTTTAGTCTGCTTGAATTAGCGCTGACATAAGTGCTCATAATTAAAAAAAGTGACAGGATTTTTAGCATGTTAGTTTTCCCTTCCTAGGACATAAACTCTTGACTCCAAAAGTCTATCTGAGTTCACATAATCATTTTCCATGATGTCCTTTCTTGAGACAAGTCCTTGGACTTCTATGGATCTTTTTTCCTTTTTAAAGATAACATCCTTGCGGCCTCTTAGGAGAATGTAATCTTTGCTGATTTCCTCCATGACGGTTCCGGAAATTTTATCATAAACCTTCATATCAATATCATTGTCTGCGGCATTTGCGGCTGCACCCGCAGAGGCTGGAGCACCTGGTCTGGCCGGATCGCCTCCCAGCTCTTTGCTACTCTTTTTGGGACGGTCTGGAAAAGTACGTTTTAATTCAGCAGATATCTGGTTTCTTAGGTTTTCTAAAACATTGATAATGACCATGTCCCCCATGCGCTTATCATTTTGATAGGTAAAAAGGGAAGAACTTGAGCCTTGATTCGCCCAAAGTGATCCACCATTGTCCTTATCCGTGAAATCATCGGCTTGCACGCGTTGCGGACGATATTCTCTTTTAACAGGGGGCCTCAGCTGACCCGAGGGATCGCTTCCTAAGGAGTAGGTGATGGGATTTTTGATAGGCCTTTTATCGTTTTCGGGCCTGAATTTATCTTGGTCTCTGTATGGAGCATACCTATCCCTTGAAGAATCGGAGCGACTTTTTCCCAATCCTTCATCTCGATCAAGTTGACGATGGACTGAGTTTACAAAATTGGCACATGCGTGGAATGCATGAGCCTTGTGCCAATCGGCTCAAACATCAATGATTCGAAACCGCTTGGGCGAGGTGTGCCGCGAGGCGAAAGAC
>CAXNNO010000127.1:0-6578 GCA_964203555.1 Bacteriovoracales bacterium | reverse complement strand
GACAAGTAATGCATACTCTTCATCAATGGTGAAGGATTTAGTAGACGTTCTAAAGTATGCAGATCGGGATAATCAAATTAGGGTCATGATCATAACAGGAATAGGAAAGAGTTTTTGTGCCGGCGGAGACATCAAAGCGATGCGTTCCAAGACGGGTATGTTTGCCGGGGAACCCAATGAGCTGCGAGAATCATACCAGTCCGGTATCCAGCAAATTCCACTAACGATATCTCAATTAAAGACACCCATCATTGCGATGGTGAATGGGGCCGCCATTGGCGCCGGTTGTGATTTGGCCGCAATGTGTGACCTAAGAATCGCATCCAACGATGCTTTATTTGCCGAAACCTTTGCCAGAGTTGGGCTTGTACCTGGAGACGGGGGAGCATTCTTTCTTACTCGATTAATTGGATACGGCAAGGCGATGGAAATGTTTTTAACCTGTAAAAATATTTCTGCCGAAGAAGCTCTGAATATTGGACTTGTGAATCAAGTCGTTCCGGCAGATGAACTCAGAGTAAGGACTCAGGAATTAGCAGATCAACTTGCCACACTTCCTCCGATCGCTCTCCAAATGACTAAAAAAGCAGTCGTCCATGCTTATCAGAGTGATCTTAACGATCACCTGGAGCTTATGGCCGCGTATCAGGGAATAACTCAGCGTTCATCGGACCACTTTAGAGCTTTGGATGGGATGATTGAAAAAAAGAAGCCGACATTTGACCACTATTAAAAATAATTTTTGACAAGTTGTGCGTCGACCTAAAGAATTAAGGAATATGAAAATTCTTATTTCTCTCATTTTACTTTCAGCGATTTCAAGCTGCACGACCATTCACTTCAGATCAAAAAACTCTGTGCCAGTTTCTTTTGATGGAAATCCAAATCATCTCAAAGAAGTTTCAATTGTTGGACGGAGAGATTTCTATTTTTGGGGAGTGGAGCCCGAAGAGCATGAAGTTCTTATTGATGAGGAAGTGAAGCAAGCTGGTTATGACAGTATTTCAAAGATGATTATTTATGAGCAAAAAAACCCTCAGGATATGCTGATCTCGTTTTTAACTTTTGGACTTTATCTTCCAAGAGGTTTTACAATCACTGGATTTACTTCGGGCAACCAGGTTCCAGAAGATCTTGATGGGCCGATAAGTGCTAAAAAATAAGATTTGACCGTCAGGAAGAGGTCTTCCAAGGATGGATACGATAAGGCCAAGGATGGCCTTTTTTTTATTTCCTCTTGTTGAGATCTCTGGCCCGAAGATTCCAAAGCGGCTTCGTGATGATATTAAACCAAACAAAAAAACCCGACAGGCAGGATAAAAAGGTAAAGACGGCATACTCAATAGTCATGGCGTTATTCATCATCGCCATAACTGAAAACATTAAAAACGCAAGACCGCCAAAGCAAGCAGTCATTTGAATCGTTAGTTTAAAGGTGATCTCAGTTTTCGGCGCTGGACGAAGAAAAGAAAAAGGCCACCAGATAAAATCTTTATCCGAAAGCCAGTTGTGAAAATAAGTTATAAGGTTAATAAGTTTCATTCTTTAAGACTATCCATTAAGTTTCCAAAAAAGTTCTTTTTAAAATCCTTCACTTCATCCTCGGACATTTCACCAAAATTAGTTCTATCAAGCTCTTTATAGCACTGAGTCAGTTCATTTATAAATCTAGACTTGAATCTTGGAATCATCTTACCATAGATTTTTCTTTCCTTGGCATAGGTCATAACAAGTTTTTTTCGGGCCCTGGTTATGCCCACATAGCAAAGTCTTCTTTCTTCATTCACATTATTGGAATCTGTGATTGTTTTTTTATGCGGAAGAAGTTCTTCCTCCATGCCAATTAAAAAAACATTGTCAAATTCAAGGCCCTTGGAGGCATGAAGGGTCATTAAAGTTACTTCGTTTTTTTTGAATCCGTCTCCCGGTGCCTGAGAGTCCTGAGAGTCGGCGAGGAGAAGTCTTTCAACAAAATTTTTAAGAGTAGCGTCCTCTTTATAGCGATCCTGGAATCGATCAGCTGTGAGGAGAAAGTTTTTCACGTCATCTTTTTTGCGTGTCGCGAGCTTGACCTGGTCATAACTTTTATCAATGAAATCATAGTAATTTAATTCATCAATGAGGTTTGTAACAGCGGTTAGTAGAGATTGCTCCTGGAAAATTTTTTGATATTTTCTGATGAGGGAGATGAAGATTGTGATCGTTTCATTTTCTACCTCATCTTCAAGAATCTGAAATAGATGCCTCTTTTGCTCGTTTGCCTTATCAAGATTTTTTTTAAGGGTTACTGAACCGATTCCCCGGTGTGGAACATTTAAAATTCGTCTCAGGGCAAGTTCATCCCGATGATTTTGAATCAGGGTGAGATATGCAATAATATCTTTAATCTCTTTTTTTTCGTAAAATTTCTGACCCCCTATGATCTTGTAGGGGACCTGGTCAATTCTTAATTGATCTTCAAAATGAGGAACTTGAGTGTTGGATCGATAGAGAAGGGCAATCTCAGAAAGCTGAACACCGTGAGATTGGAGTTTGACAATTTCTTCAACGACAATGGCCGCTTCATGCTCAGAGTCCCCGGCCGCCCAAAGTTGGGGAATGGGACCCTCCATCTGAGAAGTTCGCATCGTTTTATCTTTTCTGTTAGCGTTTCCCTTAATGACTTGATTTGCAAGATCCAAAATTGGAAATGTTGAACGATAGTTTTCTTCCAGTTTTATGACCATTGTGTCTTTGAATTGTTTTTCAAAATTCAGAATATTGGAAATGTCGGCGCCTCTGAAACCATAAATCGCCTGATCATCATCCCCTACGACACATATATTTTGATGAGTGGAAGTTAGGCTTTGAATTAACGAGAACTGAAGAGAGTTCGTGTCCTGGTATTCATCAATCATGATGTATTTAAAACGTTCTGAATATTTTTTGGCGACTTCCGGAAATTTATTGAAAAGTTTAACGACTAAGAAAAGAATATCATCAAAATCCAGAGCATTATAAAACTGGAGTTTATCCTGGTAATAGTGATAAACGTATTCAGTTGCTCCATCGTAATTATCTTCAGGGTTGTAATATTTACTTTTTGGGAACTCATCGGCGGATACGCCCTGATTTTTCAGAAGACCAATCTTAGACATGATCGTACTACGATCGTATGTCTTGCTTGATCGGTAATTTTTAAGTCCTTCCCTGACGATGCTCATCTGATCGGCCTGATCATAGATCGTAAATAAATTATTATATCCCAGATGATGTATGTCTTCGCGTAAGATTCTAATACCCAGTGAATGAAACGTGGACAAGGTAATACCCTTACGGAGTCTGGACTCTACGAGGTGAGAAACTCGTTCTTTCATTTCTGCTGCGGCCTTATTGGTAAAACTCACTGCGATGATGCTTTTTCCTGGAATCCTGAGATTCATGAGCATGTGGGCGATTCTGTATGTAACGGTTCGCGTTTTTCCCGATCCTGCGCCGGCAAGTATTAAAAGGGGTCCATCAACCGTTTCGGCAGCTTTGCGTTGTTCAGGATTCAAACCTTCCAGTGATATCATATGACCTGCAGAATAAAAAAGGGTGGTTAATGTGTCAAAATCAAAAGACAAAAAAGACCTTACTTTGTTACAATATTTTAATCAGTAAGTACCTTTATTTGAGGTTATATGAAGTATTTAATCACATCAGCTCTTCCTTATGCCAACGGGCCAATTCATTTCGGCCATATTGCCGGAGTTTACTTGCCGGCCGACATTTTTACCCGGCATAAAAAACTTAAAGGTGACAAGGCCATGCACATAAGTGGCTCTGATGAGCATGGTGTGGCGATTATGCAAAATGCTCAAAAAGCGGGGAAAAGTTATCAAGAGTATGTGAATGAATGGCATAAGACTCACAAAGATTTATTTGAAAAGTACGATATTAAATTTGATTTTTTTGGCCAGACCTCTGCGCCTTACCATAAAGAGGAAACTCTCGTTTGGTTTAATGATCTTTTAAATAAGGGGCTGATCGAGAAGAAGGCCGAGCAACAACTTCAGTGTCAATCCTGCAGTAACATGCTTCCGGATAGATTCGTTGAAGGAGAGTGCTATGTTTGTCATTACCCGGAAGCAAGGGGAGATGAATGTCCAAGTTGTGGTACGTGGATTGATCCTTTAAAACTCTTGAAGCCAGTGTGTAAATTTTGTGGTTCCAAGGAAGTGAAAGCAATTGACTCATTTCAGTGGTATCTCATGCTCTCCAAAATGCATGGATCATTTCAGAAATGGTTTGAAACCAGAAGACCATTGTGGAGAAAAAATGTTGTTCCCTTCGTTGATTCACTGACTAAAGATAATCTTGTTGATCGGGCGATTACGCGAGATCTGGATTGGGGCATAGATGTTCCTATCGAAGGTGCCAAAGGTAAAAAGATTTACGTATGGTTTGATGCTCCCATTGGTTACGTCTCAAATACAAAAGAGTATTTAAAACAGTCCGGATCCGGGGAAGATTATATCAAGGATTGGTGGGGGGCCAAAGACGTAACGATTGTTAACTTTATAGGTAAAGATAATATTATTTTTCACTCTATTATTTTTCCTGTGATGTGTCTCGGTACCGGTTTTGTTAATCCGGTGACTGATCTTCCTGCTAATCAATATGTCAATCTAGAGGGTAAACAATTCTCGAAATCTAAGGGATGGTATGTCGATGCGGATGAGGCGATTGCTCAGTTTGGTTCAGATGCGCTTCGGTTTTATCTCACCTCACTGATTCCTGAGACATCTGATTCGAGTTTCACCTGGAAGGGATTGGAATTAAAAATAAATTCAGAACTCGCCAATAATATTGGTAATTTTGTTAACCGTGCGATGAAATTCTCTGCTAAAAACTGGCCAGATGGACTGAAGGCAGAAAAATTTGATGCTTTTTTCAAGGACCATGTTGAAGGCATTGAGACGTTTATAAAAGAATATCATGAGCTTCTTGATTCTTTTCAAATCAAGAAAGGTCAGGAGCATTTGATGACGTTGGGATCGAAGGTGAATCAATTTATTACTGAACGTGCTCCCTGGACGGAATTTAAGACTGATAAGGAGAAGGCGGCTGAGACAATTGCCATTTCTACAGTATATGTCCTTGTGATAGGAACTTTCTTCTCGCCTTACTTACCTCAATTGTCAAAATCCATCCTTTCGTATTTTGGATTAAATTCCCAGAGTGAGCTTGTGAGGAAAATATACCAGGGCGACATCAAAGCAATAAAAGATTTCTTTCTGAGTGACTTTAAATTACATGTTGATCCGCAAGGGTTAGTTCCCAAAATTGATCCATTATTAATTGAGGAGCTCGACCAGAAACTCAAAGAAAAGGGAGCTTCTCTTTAAGGGAAATCTTTCTTTAATCGTTGTGAAAGCGCGGATCAAGTTTGATTTTGAAATTATTCCTTGGATCAATGGGGTCTATGACAGGTTGATCCCAGTTCCTTAGAATTTTGCCATTTTGTGAGTCAACGAGTACCTTAAAACTTATTTCTGCGTTTTGATCATTCTTAAGGCTTACGATGACTGTTTCTACAAACAGTGCAATGCCGTCGTGGATCCAAACAAATGAGTCTACGTTATTTAGTTTTAAATCCTGAAGAGAACCTCTACCTTGTGCCAGAAGAGATTGTTCCAGGCCTCTTTTCCAGTTTTGGGAGGGAGTGTTTGCGACTTTTAATTTTTCGAGTTGTTCTTTTTCCCGCCCAGGCGTTAGTCCCATAACTTTCTTGCCATTAATTTCAAGTTTTTCAAAATCAACTTGATTGATTTGAGCATTTTTCCGCGAAGGAGGGGCGTCGGGAGAATTGATTGCATCAGTTAAGTCATCATTCTTTAAGGTTAGGAAAAAAACGATGATAAGTGTGATGCTAATAAGATAGCGGTAGCGTTTAATCATTGACTTCAAAATCAAAGTTGATCACCTTAAATGGTTTATTTCCATTATATTCGGAATCAATAAAGTCATCATTCTGATTCGATCCATCAGTGTAACAATCGGAGCAGTTACTAAATCTTGCCCTTAAGCGACATCTGAATTTGGTTCCTGGTGGAATCCATTTGTTGACTTCCATGACGAGGACATTACCAACATTGAAGCTTCCCACTTTGGAGTCTTTGACGACCGATTCATAATAAGTTTTCTGAGCATCAATTTTTGAGTAGAAAGATTCATTTGTTCCAGGGAGAAAACGGACAAGACATTCGTGTGGATTATAAGAAAAATCCTCTTCGGTCGTCGTGCTCGTGGTGTACCCGAGGCAATCCTTATCCAGGAGAGTTAGACCTTGCTTTTGCCTGAAGTCATTCTGGGATACCCATTTACTGCTGTCTCCCTCCTCTGAAAGAACCATGCATACCGGGGCGGCGGCAGAGAGGGGGAATTTATTAGTTATTGGATTTTTAATTAATCGTTTGTAATCAGTATCTGTACTCGTACAACTGTTTCCAGCTTCTCCGCCCTGATCAGCGGTTGTTATGTTATCCAGAACACAAGGTTTGAAATTCCCTGTCTGTTCATCACTGATATCGACGTGGTCCCAATCTGTTGCGAGG
>CAXNNO010000126.1:0-6659 GCA_964203555.1 Bacteriovoracales bacterium | reverse complement strand
AATTCATTGGATAATCAATTTTCTACGCCAAAAAATATAACTGATCAAAAAATGAATGATGCAAAAGACTTTGTCCATAAGGGAATCAAAGACAGAGTCATTGAAGAAAAGTGTTCGAAAATAAATAACTGCAAAGAAAAAGAGGGATTTCCGTTAGAGATGTTGATCGGAAAGGCCTACGCAGTTTTAGGGATGATTTCTGGCTCTGGTGGATTGCCGGAATTGAATAAACCAGCAACCAAGGAACAGATAGGGGTCGCAGAAGAAGCAAACAAACCAACGAAACCTGAGCAGGATAAACAGAAAGACTATTGCATGATGATGTCCATGGCCTATGAGGCCGTAGGAGGAATGATCCAGCAATCACTTCAAAAGAAATCTGACAACACCCAAGGGGCCGGTGATGCCCAGTTGCAGGCCCTGGTGAGCCTGCAGGAAACGCATAAGGCAAGACAAAAAACTGCTCAGTATCAGTCCTATGTGTATGGAGCTGTTACCGCCTGCTACACGGGATTATTAGTCACTAAAAAAGTTTCAGCTGATAAGTCTTTTATCCTCAAAATTTCCGGAGCGGCAGCATTGACCGGTTTATTTGTGGCAAAGGCGAAAAAACACAAATCAGCGGCCGACAAAGTAGGGGAAGTCATTGCAGCTCTTGATTGGGCGGGAAAAAAATGTAACCCGTGGACCAAGACTCCATGTTTTTGTTCCGAGCTCACGTCCAAGAAACTTTATCCAGCTGAGTATCAGGAGGTTTGTGTCCTCAATCATGGAAATTTTGAAACTCCTAAAGTTGCTCTTGGGTGTGCATCCGTTCTGGAAAATAAAATTCAGTACGACAAAGAATGCAAGTGCAAGGTTAACAACAGTTGTGCCAAAAGCACTCTCAAGGCCTACAATCCAAGCTTTGGAATGGGAAATAACATGATGGCCGATGCAAATAAAATAATCGACCTCCTGGGTTCCGGTGAATACGATCAGGGAGAGCTGGATCGGGCGTCATTAAGACAGGCCGCTTTGGCATCAGGAATAAAATTTAAGACTGAAATTCCCACTCCGGTTCTGAATGATGAACAAAAAAGGATGGCCGATGAGCTCAAAAAATTCATGCCTGAAAATGTAGCACTATTTGCATCGGCTTCTCCCTCCTCTAATCGCAGTTTAATTAAAGAGCCCTCATTCGATTCGGCATCTATCGAGCAACTCTCCGATCCTGTGAAAGAAAAATTAGCAGAAGTTATCGACGTTAATTATAAAAAGGGAGGCACAAATCTGAATTCTCTGGGAGATGATCCGGAATTTACTATGCCTAAAATAGGAAAAGAGGAAGACAAATCACAAGGCGGAACGGAAGTCATTCATTTTGCTGACAAGGCAACGGCAAAGGCCGAAGTTTCACAATCATCTAACGCTGTCATTTTTGATCTCATCTCAAACCGATATCGTGTATCAGGCTGGCGCAAACTAGAGAGATACGAAGACTAACTACTCACCCAAATTATTGAATAAATCTAATCTCGCCTGATGCCTTCCACCCTCAAATGAGGTTTGAAGAAAGACTTCAGACATTTTATAAATCAGATCAACCGGCGATTTTCTACCGGACATGCAAAGGACATTGGCATTGTTATGGAGGCGAGACATCCGAGCATCATCCTCATCCCGACAAAGGGCGGCCCTGATGTCTTTGTACCGGTTGGCGGCCATCGAGACCCCAATGCCGGAACCACACAGCAATATGCCCTTGGCGTTCTCCCCTCTCACATGATTGACCAAGACTTTTACCCAGTCAGGATAGTTGGTGGAGTCTGATGAGTAAGTTCCCAAATCAACGACTTCAAAATTTTTTCCAAGGTGCTCGATAAGCTGATTTTTTTCTTTGAAGGCCGCGTGATCAGAGGCAACGAAAATCTTCATGAAAAAACCTCGTCATTTAAAACAGGCCTGCCCCAGAAAGGACAGACCTGTGAATAAATATTAGTAGCGGTAGTATTCAGGCTTATAAGGACCTGAAGCAGAGATGCCGAGGTACTCAGATTGAGAAGGAGTCAGAACATCCAGCTCAACGCCAATTTTTTTCAAATGTAAACGGGCAACTTTCTCATCAAGATGCTTCGGAAGCATATAAACTTCCTTCTGATAAGATTGAGAATTAGTCCAAAGTTCAATTTGAGCAAGGACTTGGTTCGTAAACGAGGTCGACATCACAAAGCTTGGATGACCTGTGGCACAGCCAAGATTAACGAGTCTGCCTTCAGCAAGGAGGATGACCTGTTTATTATTTTCTAGAGTATAAAGATCAACCTGAGGTTTCACAGTATCTTTAGTGTGGCCGTAGTTTTTGTTTAACCATGCCATGTCGATTTCAATGTCAAAGTGACCGATGTTACAAACAATGGCCTTATCCTTCATGGAAAGAAAGTGCTTTCCTGTCACGATATCTTTACAGCCAGTTGTCGTCACAACAATGTCAGCTTCTTTAACGGCGTCATCCATTTTCTTAACTTCGTAGCCTTCCATTGAGGCCTGAAGTGCGCAAATGGGATCAATTTCAGTCACAATAACCCGAGCACCAGCTCCCTTAAGTGAATCAGCAGACCCCTTGCCCACGTCACCAAAACCGGCCACGACGGCAACTTTACCGGCGATCATGACATCAGTAGCGCGACGAATAGCATCCACACACGATTCGCGACACCCATACTTGTTGTCAAACTTTGATTTTGTTACGGAGTCGTTAACGTTGATGCAAGGAACTGGGAGCTTGCCTTGTTTGGCCAGTTCATAAAGACGATGAACCCCCGTAGTGGTTTCTTCAGAAATTCCTTTGATTCCGTTATAAAGATCAGGGTAACGATCGAGGATCAGTTGAGTTAAATCCCCACCATCATCCAAAATGATATTAAGTGGCTCTTTTTTATCCCCAAAATAAACAGTCTGATCAATACACCACATGAACTCTTCCTCATTCATGCCTTTCCATGCATAAACAGGAATACCAACAGCGGCAATGGCAGCAGCTGCATGGTCTTGAGTTGAGAAAATATTACATGATGACCAAGTGACGTCCGCTCCGAGTTCAACCAGTGTTTCAATAAGAACAGCGGTTTGTATTGTCATGTGAAGGCATCCAGCGACTCTCGCCCCTTTGAGTGGCTTAGCTTGTCCATACTCTTCACGAAGTGCCATGAGTCCCGGCATTTCCGCTTCAGCTAGTTTAATTTCTTTGCGGCCCCATTCTGCAAGTGAAATGTCTTTGACTTTGTACTTCACTCGAGTTGAGTTACCATAGGTGCCCTGTGAAAAAGTTGCCTTCATTTGTAAATCCTTTTCCTAAAACCTTTAAGGTCTGGTAAATAAGCAGAAATGACAATAATTTGTTCCCAAACTAACACTTTATCCCTGGTCTCTCAAGTGTTAGAAGGAGCATCAATGTTTTATCTAAGGTCTTATTAATGAAAAAATTTAATTTTGAGTATTTTGCTTCATGTCCAGTCGGAATTGAAGAGCATTTAACCCAGGAAATCGTAGATTTGGGTGCTAATGCGGCCAGACCGGCACGGGGCGGTGTTCATTTTGAGTGCCCTCATGAAACTGCCCTGAAAGTCATCCTCTACTCCCGCCTGGCAAGCCGGGTCTTTAAGTTCCTCCATTCCTTTGAAGTGATTCATGAAAAAGACTATTATTTAGAGGCGACAGAAGTGAATTGGCAAGGCCTCATGGATGTCAACCAGACCTTCCGCTTAACAACTATTTTCGGTGACCTCCCACGAGAGCGGGAAGAATTCCGAAATTCTCAATTTGCAAATTTAAAACTTAAAGACGCCATCGTGGATTGGTTTCGTCACCACACTGGAAATCGTCCGAGTGTCGCCAAGGAATATCCTGATGTTTCATTTCTTGCAAGAATCGATAAAGGCGATGAAAAACCTTATCTCGTAACTCTTTTATACGATCTATGTGGGGACCCTCTTAATCAGCGTGGTTACCGATTATCAAAGACAGAGGCCCCTCTGAAAGAAAACCTCGCGGCGGCGATGCTGAGAATTGTAAATTGGAATCCAGAAGAAGAAAATCTCATCGATGCCATGAGTGGTTCTGGCACCATTTCAATCGAAGCCGCACTCATCGCCGGAAAAATCCCACCAAGTTATCTGAAGGTCGAGAGATACCTCAGCAATACCAATTTTAAACTTTGGACATTTCAAAACTATCCCTGGTTAACCAGAGATTCCTCGCTTACGAAGAGTTTTCAAAAGCTCTTACAGGACGTCGTGGATGATACACAGAAGGGATTGGAGTTTTTAAGATCCAGAAAAGGTCTCATTGTCGCCAATGACAAATCTGAGATGTGTCTGATTTCGACTCGGGAAAATATCAAGAAGGCCAAGCTTGAAGGCCTTATAGAGATCATCCACAAAGATGCTCTGGAAGTATATCCTCAGGACAGGAAGACTTTATTCATATGTAACCCTCCTTACGGAGAGCGCCTCGAGTACAACGAAGAGGAAAAACTCAAGACTCTCTACAAAGGCCTCGGTGATCACTGGAAACATCACTTTAAAGGCAATAGAGCGGCACTTTTCACAGGAAATCTTGAAATGCTCAAGGTGGTTGGACTCAAAACTTCCAAAAGACATATCTTACACAACGGGGATATCGAATGCCGACTTGCTGAGTACAATCTCTACTGATCAGGTGGAATCTTTTTTTTGAATCAGAATAAGTTCATCACGCACTTTGATGTAGTGGTCCCAGTTTTCAATCTTTGGTTTTAAGTTCGTGAGATGAGTATTAATTGTGCCAACCTTAACTGAATCATGACCCCAGGCCTTGTGGATCAATTCCTGCCGGGTAAGATTTTGAGGGTATGCGCGCAGGATATTACTGAGTAGTCGCAATTCTAGCAGGGTGAGATCGACGTTCTTGCCCCCGACGAGAGACTTCATCGTTTTAACATCAACCTCGAGATTACCCAGTACAAGACTGGTAGAGCGTTGAACATAAAACTTAACCTTATTCACCAGGCGAATAATGATTTCCTCTGCCTTAATATCTCTGGCAAGAAAATCAATGCCTCCTCCTGAATAAGACTTAATCTTATTCTCATCACTCTGATCTCCGGAAATAAAGACGACCGGGCACCCATTATAAAGCTGATGCTCAGAAATTTTTTTATAAAGAGTATGTCCATCCATGTCGGGCATGTGGACGTCTAAGAGAAGTAAATGGGGATTAAATTGTTCAAGGGCCGCTGAATACTCTGTTGCGGATTGAATGCCGATGACATCGAACTTTTCGCAGAGCAATTCTTTCATACTTTCAATGTTTTGAATTTGATCATCAAAATAAATCAGGGTCCACTTCATGGGTTCTCTTTTTTCATGAGCTGAACACCCTTTGTTTTCAGGCCGTTTATTTCATAATCCCAACCATGGAGTTTATTATTAAGGTTTGAAACGTGAGTGTAAATAGTGGCATCCATGACATGCTCCGTCCTCCACACCTCTTCGACAAGTTGATCCTTTAACACCACATCCGGATAGTTTCTCAACACGAGACATAAAATTTTAATTTCAATAAAAGTTAAGGGAAGTTCCGTGCCATCAACATAGGCCTTAAGCAAAGTGAGATTCAATCTTAATTTTGTGAATTCAATGATATTTCTATGCATTTGAAAGAACTTAATTCTGGAATTAAGTCGAATCACCATCTCTTCCGGCCTGATGGTGCGATTTAAGAAATCAACTGCCCCAAGATCAAAAGATTTAATTCTCGTCTGGTCTGAGTCATCGGATGAAAAGAAAAAAATGGGGCAACCATTGTAATGAGAATGAGCGATGATTTTTTCGTAAAGTGCAAAACCATCAATAAATGGCATGTGGATATCTAAGATAATGGCGGTGTAAGAGGAAGAGCTGAAGCTTTCCAGGAAAAGATGTCCTTCAAGGAAGGCATGAACCTTAAAATCACTTTCAAGAAATGCGCTAAAACAATCGAGATTGAACTTATTGTCATCAATATATGCAATCTCAGGTTTCAAGCAACAACCCCAACAAATATGTTTATCGATTCTCTACATCTACTTTAGTCTATCCTCAAGCTTCATCGCTAGCGTCGGACTGGCAAATTTGAGTAATGCCGTTTGATTAACGACCTTATCAAAGTGCTTGTCCGATTTGCTAAAAAAGTATCCTGCAACATCTTGATCCTTCAGGAAGATCGTGTGTCCCTTGGTGTCAAATTTTCTCAGAATAAATTCAGAATCCAAAAGCAGGATATCCCTAATCGTAAAATTTTTAGCTACGTACATGATAATGCAAAAATCTGATAGTTCAGCTAAAGATTTTTTTATCTTCACCCCTTTTGGTGAAGTTAAGTCATGCCAGTGAACTTTGACCTCAACAATCCTGCCTTCTTCAGTTTGAAAATCAAAGCCTCTCTGGGAGGATGATTTTATTTGATGCAGCCCGAAAATAATTTTTGAGTACCACTCTCCCAGCTGAATAGGAAGATTCTTACCATTCATCAAGACTTTGTGATCTTTTAGAATCTGAAAAGTCTGATGAACAATCTCGACAGTATCAAAAATAGCTTTTTGGTCAGGTAAGTGAAGAATTCCAATATTTTTCATGACCTTGCTGGAAAGTCGCTTATTG
>CAXNNO010000125.1:0-6757 GCA_964203555.1 Bacteriovoracales bacterium | reverse complement strand
CTTTTGAAGAGTCTCCTGGTGGATGGAGTGATCAGTGGAGTGGGGGGAGTGCTGGTTTTTCTTCCCCAAATTGTTCTCCTTTTCTTATTTATTCAATTTCTTGAAGACCTGGGTTATCTCGGACGAGCGGCATTTCTCATGGATTCTTTTATGAGAAAAATCGGTTTACCCGGAAAGTCGGTCATTCCACTTCTGTCTTCTCACGCTTGTGCAATCCCCGGAATACTTTCCACCAGAGTCATCGATAATTATCGTGAACGCCTGATAACAATGTTAGTGATTCCATTAACAACCTGCTCAGCTCGCCTTCCGGTTTACTCGATCTTGATTGCTGCCCTTATTCCGGATGTTGGTGTGCCTGGAATTTCCTGGCTGAGGCTTCCTGGTCTGATGCTCTTTGGTCTTTATATGCTGGGTTTTGTCTCAGCACTTTTGGTCTCGCTTATTTTCAAAAAGACCCTGCCTCACTCATCACCATCGATGCTTCTGATGGAGATTCCTCCTTACCGCATTCCCAAAATCAAAAATTTAATCCTTGTTATGAATAACAAGGCGATGATTTTTATCAAGAAGGCCGGAGGAATAATTCTCATCGTGAGTATTGTTATATGGGCCTTGGTCACATTTCCGCAAAAGAATGGAATTTCTCACATTGAGGAGTCCTATGCGGCCGATATAGGCAGGTTCTTTGAGCCGGTATTTAGACCTCTGGGATTTGACTGGAGGATAACGACCGCCCTCATTCCAAGCATTGGTGCCCGGGAAGTTGTGGTCAGTGCACTTTCGTTGGTGCTTTCAGTTGAGGGAGAAAATGAAAGAGGAATGACTGAAGCCCTGGTTCACCACTTTGGGTTAGGTACCCTGGTAGCCCTTCTGGTTTGGTTTGTCTTCGCTCCACAATGCATTTCTACTTTTGCAGTCATGAAGCGAGAAACCAACTCTTTCAAGTGGCCCGTGATCATGGTTTTATACACAACAACTCTGGCCTATGTTGCGGCCTATTTGGCCAGACAGGCCTTTCTTATTTGGTCTTGACCTGATCCCAATTTTTCATCTGCCACTTTGTCGTGACGACCGCCACTTCTTTTCCGCTTAAGTCCCGGATAATTGTTTTTAACTCTTGAAAATATATCCCTTCACTTTCCAATTCCTTCCGGGCCTCGTCAATATTGATCTGTTCTGGTGAGCATACTCCCTCAAGATCCATCCGGCCCTGGTAGCTGTACTTCACACTCATTTCAGACATGATGAGGCGGTATTTACTAATCCCAAAGGATTTAAGAATTGAGACTCCCGCACAATACTCACCGACCGTTGCCATAGCACACGCATGGATTCCACCGAGATGGTTGTGATTGAGTTTTCGATTTGGTAGCGAGATGACGATTTCTTCGGGGCTGATTTTTTTTAATTTAAGGCCATGGGGAGCATTAAAGGGAATTCCGATTCTTAAAATTTTGTCGAGGACGGCCAGATTGACGGCATCAGGTTTTGCGAGAAGTTTATCTATCAATTTAAAAAAGAGTTTCATAAACCCGCCATCACTTTATCCAGATTCGTCTTGGCCTCATTCATTTCTTTTTTATAACGGTTTATAATCTCTCCTGTCGGTTCAATTTTCGTCGTAAACTCAATAGAGCTTCCCGCACACCAGACCGTTTTGTAAGAAGCACTGAAGGCCGCCTTCTCGAGCATTTTCATTCCTCTGTAGTATGTCACCATCTTGGCATATTTTTTGAGCTGTTTATTTTTATTCAGAAGGCCTTCTATGAAGTTTTGTTCTGTTCCAATTTTGTTCACATAAGGCGTATTGATCACTGTGCATGGGGTTCCTGAGAGTTTCGTTGTGACAACAATGTCCTCCGAACCATACTGAATGCACGCTTCTTTATACTCCTGAGTGACATCAGATTCTGTTGTCGCGATGAAAGGAGAGCCAATAGAAACTCCCTCTGCTCCAAGGGCAAGAGTGGAAAGTATGCCCGCCCCGGTACCTACCCCTCCTGCAGAGATGATCGGAATTTTACAGACCGATTTTAATGCAGGAATAAGTATGGAAGCGGGAATATGACCACGATGGCCGCCGGCACCGGAATTAACAGCGATGACGCCGTCAGCACCTAAATCCTCGACTTTTTTTGCGTAATTTTCTTCCACGACGTCACAAAAAACCCGAACCCCCAGCTTCCTCGACTCAGTGATGACCTCCTCGGGAGAGCCCAGCGAGGTGATGAAAAAACTCACTCCTAAGTCGAGACACTTAAAAAGTTGTTTCTTAGCCATAATGTTGGATTTATTCACGATAAGATTGACCCCAAAAGGCCTCTTGGTTTTGGATTTTATCTCCTTGATTCCAGCTTCAAGTTCCTCAAGGGTTCTGAAGTTCAACGCCGGGATACATCCTGCGATGCCACTTTCGGCGGCGGCAATCATCATCTTGGTATTGGTTACCAGGAACATGGGCGCCATGATGATTGGTAATTCGATTCCCAGCATTTCGGTTAATTTAGTCTTCATATTATCCCTTTGATTTTAATGCACCGAGTCCCTGTAAGGCAAAGTCATAGAACTTTTCTTCCCAAACAAGAATAATCTATGGATTAATTGTATCAGTCATTTTTTATAGCAAGGATGGAAAAAAATGAAAAAAATCTTTGGATTCGTTGCCTTAACACTTTCTGCGACCACGATGGCCGCTCCTGCTTCACAGTGGCTTACTGTGGACAATCAGATTTTGGCAAAAATCCGCCCCCAGCTCAACAAATCAGTTCAGACAGTCTTTTCTTCAGAAGGTGCCTCTGTGGTTAATCTTTCTGCTGTAGAGGTTGAACAACTCTCTCACCTCATTCATCATGAACTTCATCGCTGTGGTGGATTTATTCAGCATGACAGTCTTGAAGAAGCAACTGAGGCCCTTACTTCGCAGGGTGATATTCATTTTGCCAAGAGTGCCATTTTTTCTGATTACACAATTGATCAGCAAAGCTTGACCATTCCTATGGTGTCCCAGGTGGCCGAGGAATCAATCCGCAACATGATCATCAAGCTCTCGGATTTCAATACTCGTTACTACAAATCAGAAACAGGTGTTAAGTCTTCTGAATTCATTCGTGATACATGGGCGAGTCTTTCCAGTAAACGCAATGACGTGAAAGTTGAACTTTATAAGCACAAAAACTGGCCACAAGCATCGATCATCATGACGATCACAGGTTCTGAAAAACCAGAAGAAATCGTCATCCTTGGCGGTCATGCAGATTCTATTGCAGGAATGTTTGGCGGAGGTGGAAAAGCTCCCGGTGCCGATGATAATGCTTCAGGGATTGCGACGATAACAGAAACGATCAAAATTCTGATGAATTCTAATTTTAAACCAAAGCGGACCATTCAATTTATGGGTTATGCAGCGGAAGAAGTTGGTCTTTTGGGATCTAAAGAAATTGCGACTTCTTACAAGCAAAAATCTCAAAAAGTTGTCGGCGTTATGCAGCTTGATATGACACTCAGAAAGGGCACAGTGGATAAGGACATTGTTATGATGGCCGATTTTACCAATAATGCTCAAAATGAATTCATTGGCCGCTTAATTGATGAGTACGTAAAAGTACCCTGGGGCTATTCTCGTTGCGGCTACGGCTGCTCAGATCATGCGTCATGGACTGCCAATGGTTTCCCGGCCTCTATTCCATTTGAGTCAACAATGGAAGATATAAATCGTAGTATCCATACCGCTAAGGATACCTTAGAATCTGCTGGCGGCGACGCTAAACATGCTGCTAAATTCGCTAAATTAGCTACAGCTTTTGTAGTGGAGTTGGCGAACTAAGAGGAAGATAATCCAAGTTGAGTAATGAAATAAAGTCCTTATATGAGGACATACGAGCAAATCTAGATACATCACTTAAAGCTATTATAACGACTAGTCTTCTGGGGGAGAATGAATCTCCCGGAAGACGGTCTTTACAAGAATCTGAAACTGTTCTCAACACTCTTGAGTCCATTGCCATTGACGCCCGAATCTTATTAGACGCTCATCCTTCTTTAGAGACACTTTTTGAAAAAAACTTCGGCCGAGTCATAGAGGTTTTTGAAAGAGAGGCGATCGTTGAAACGTGCTTCGTGGAAGATTTTATTTTTCCAGTCACAGCGGCCTATCCCGTTATTGTCGACGGAAAATTCAGCAAAGAACTCACAGAATCATATAAAGATACCTTCAGGGCATGGGTCGAGGATAAGAGTGCCAATCACGTTTCAACCCAAGAACTCCTGAAGCTTAACTTTGATATTAAATTGACTGATAGAGACCTCGTTTGTCAGTGCGTTCAGTGCCTTGGAGACTATCGAACTCAGGTCCGGGAAGCGGTCTACGCTGCTCAGACAGAACTCATTGATAAATCTGAAGAGAAGCTTCACGACTGGGTATTAACCAGAAAAATTACTGATATTTCCAATGCGGTTTTTGATCTCAAGAAAAATTTGGATAAAAACTTTCATCAGATGAGAAATAAGCTCAAGCGCTCGTCTGTTAATAAACTTGAAAATGAAGTTAAGACCCATTATCGTTCCAAGTTTGGACCTAAATCCGATCTTGGAAAGGTTTATAAGGAAAAACTAAACGTCTTTTTTAATACGTTGCTGGTTGAACAAGGCTTCAAGCCTGAATTGGTTTCGGCCGAAGAGTACGAGAGATTTTATCTCCAGCTTGAGACCAATATCTGGAAAGGGGAAATGTTCTTAAGAAAAGAATTCGAGCGCTTCACAGGTGCCATTCTTGCTCTTAAGCGAAAAGACGTTTCTTCAACCATCCTTCGTGAGTATCTGGGCCAGTTTTGGCTACATACTGATGCCAGAAGAAAAAATCGTCGAGTCATTTATCACATGGGTCCAACCAATTCGGGCAAGACCTATCATGCGATTGAGGCCCTTTGTCAGGCGAAAAACGGCTGTTATCTTGCGCCACTGAGGCTCCTTGCTTCTGAGTTATTTGATACAATGAATAGTAAGGGTGTCAAAACGACTCTTTTGACTGGTGAAGAAGTGATTGAAGTTCCGGATTCAACACATTTTTCTTCAACCATTGAGATGGCGAAATTACAGAGTAAGTTTGATTGCTGTGTTATTGATGAAATCCAGATGCTCACCGACCCTCAAAGAGGTTGGGCATGGACCAGGGCCCTGGTTAACATTCAGGCCGACGAAATACATATTTGCGGCGATCACTCTGTTCTGGAACTGGTAAAAAAAGTTTTAGAGCTATGTGGTGACACTCTTGAGATCAGAGAATATCAAAGGATGACGGAACTTAATGTTTTAGATCACCAGATTCCACTGTCTCAAATGCAGAAGAGTGATGCCTTGATTGTTTTTTCAAGAAGGAATGCACTTAAGTACAAAGCTGATCTTGAAGATCTCGATTTTAAAGTTTCAATTGTCTATGGTCGCCTTTCACCTGAAGTGAGACGTGAGCAGGCAAGAAAGTTTGATGAGGGCGAAACTGACATCATGGTATCAACTGATGCCATTGCGATGGGAATGAACCTTCCGGTCAGAAGGATTGTCTTTTCGGCCCTTTCAAAATTTATTGATAATAAAGAAAATCCACTTACCTTTTCAGAAATTAAGCAGATCGCTGGCCGTGCCGGCCGGTTCAAGCGTTTTCCAGTTGGAGAAGTGACAACTCTTAATCGGGTTGAAGATGGACTAAGAACGCTGAGAAATGCTTTTGATCATCACCTCGGGCAACAGGGCAAGGCGATGGTTGGTCCTGATTTGGATATTTTTAGCTCCGTTAATAACGCTCTCGATTCTCACTCTCTGCCTACTTTGCAGTTGTCAGAATTTCTACGTTTGTTTAACACCATGACTTTTCAGAAACCATTTTACTGTGTGGATATGAAGGAAATGATTGAGCTAGCTGAAATGGTGGAAGCTGCGGATGAGGACCGAACATTATCAAATTCAGAAATTTTTGGTTTTGCTTGTGCTCCTGTTAACCTTGGATTGATTGAGCATGTTCAGTATTACCTCTGGATTCTGAATCACTATGTAACGAATCAGGATATTTACAACGAACCGATCGATGATAGGGCCGATAATATCGACTATCTTGAGACTTCAATCAAATGTGTTGAATTATATCAGTGGCTTTCAAGGCATTTTAATCAGAAGAATTTTTCTTTCGATGAAAAGCAACTTCTTGAGAATAAATCAAAAGCGATAGAACGTTTAAATGAACTTCTCTCCGATAAAATCGGCAAAACCTGCTCAAGCTGTGGTTGTAAGATGCCGGCGAATGGAAGATTCAATATTTGTGAGGAATGCTTTTCGAAGCGTCGCTTTACCCGTCGTCCGCCACGAGAAGTCTCTTCCGAGGCAAGGGCCGGCGATGATCAGCGTGAGAAAAACGACAGGAAAAAATCTGGTAAATCCAGTGAACATGGAATAAGAAGACCAAAGCCTTCTGGAATGAAGTCTGGAGGCGGGGGTAAGAAAAGTGATGCTGCCAAAGCTTTCAGAAAATTCAGATAAAATAAGCTACATCGATTTTGCGCAATCGACTCTTCTAGGGGTCAATCTTTCGGACAAGTTTCTTTCAATTGATATCGAATGGAATGAATGGAGGGATTTCTCGTTACCCGTCCTTCCCGGAAGATCCGGAAAAATTTCTTTTTCTGAAAAAAAAATTAAATTCCCGAAAGCTGGAAGCTTCAACGAGTTGGATAAAAAGGCGATTGCCCTGCACAGTTTCGCTAACCAC
>CAXNNO010000124.1:0-6874 GCA_964203555.1 Bacteriovoracales bacterium | reverse complement strand
AAAGCTTTCCCAATCTGAGCAATACCAAAAGGAAGTTTTCTTCTCATCGTTTGCTGCACATTAGGAAAGTTCACAAAAATTCCCTGAGCGGTTTCAGGTCGCAGATAAACCAGAGAAGAAGTATCCTCAACCGGGCCCATCTGAGTTTTAAACATGAGATTAAAATTTCTTGGCTCAGTGTAAGAATCTTTTGTCTTACAAACCGGGCAAGGTGCATTGAGATCAATATTGTCAGCGCGAAAGCGGCTCTTGCAAGATCTGCAATCAACCATAGGATCAGTGAAATTATCCACATGACCAGAGGCCTTCCAAACCAAAGGGTGCATTAAAATGGCGGCATCAATACCGTCAATGTCTTCCCTGTAAGTCATGGCCTTCCACCATGTGCTCTTTAAATTATTTTTGAGTTCAACACCCAGAGGACCCATGTCCCAGCAGGAACCTAGTCCGCCGTAAATTTCTGAACTTTGAAAAATAAAACCGCGATGCTTTGAGTGGGCGACTAAATCGGCCATCGACTTCAGATTCTCTTCTGACACAATGCTCTCCTGATAATAAATAAACCAAAAAAGTTTTATCACAAGACATGAGACTCTTGTAAGGAAAAAGCCAGCGGATGAGAATAAGAAAAGGGGAGAATTTTTATGACGCGTTTTGAGAAAAAACTATTTCAGACTATTTTGCTCAACCTAGGTCCTGACCGATAGTTCGTATAATTTTTTATACTCTCCATCTTTTAGGATCAACTCTGAATGGCTTCCTTCCTCAATTTTACAACCATCTCTCATGACGATGATCCTATTAAAATCCTTCAGAGTCGATAATCTGTGGGCCACGGCAATGACAGTTTTATGTCCTGCCACTCTTTCCAGGGCCGCCTGAACTATTTTTTCTGATTCGTTATCGAGGGCAGAAGTCGCCTCATCAAATAAAAGGACTTCTCTATTTTTAAGAAAAGCGCGGGCAATTGTTAAGCGCTGGCCCTGGCCACCTGAAAGGCGCAGACCTCGGTCGCCGATGGAAGTCTCAAGCCCCTGAGGTAAATCTCGGACAAACTCCCAGGCATAAGAGATGTCCAGAGCATGCCTTATTTCCTCATCCGTATGTGAATCACCAGTGATGAGATTCTCCTTAACTGTATCGTTAAAAAGAAAGATTTCCTGGCTCACGAGACCAAAAATTCTTCTGACTGAGTCAAGGGTATATTCATTGATATCGACCCCATCAATCAGAATCAGACCGTCGTTCACGTCATAAAGTCTTAACAAAAGATTAACAAGCGTCGATTTTCCGGATCCAGAAAGACCAACGAGACCAATTTTTTCACCTTTTTTAATAACTAAATTAAAACCTTTCAGAACGACACCATCCCCGTAGGAAAAGGACACATTTCTGAACTCTATGGTTGCCTGAAAAACAGTTAACTCTCGTAAGTTTTCCTGAGCTTCTTCTTTAACGTCCAGGAGGGAAAAAATCCTATTCGCCGCTGCTTGCGCTTGATTTAATTTAGCATTGGCCTTACTGAAACGCCGGACCGGATCCATAAACATCGCCAGAGCGGCAACGAAGGAAATAAAACCACCGGTTGTAAGCTCACCGGTGACAATTCTGTGATGAGCGAAAATAATCACTCCCGCAAAAGCGAACGATCCAATTAATTCAACTAACGGGTGGGAAAGCTCTTCCGCGGAATTACTTTTTCGGCGGTGGTTAAGGAGTCGCTCCTGGAATTTTTCAAATCGGGAGATCACATAGTCATGAAGCCCAAAGGCCTTGACAATTTTCTGACCACCGAGTGCCTCACCTACGATGTGAGTCATATCCGCATTGTCCTCCTGGGCGCGTCCGACATACTTTCGAATTCTTTTTCCCGAATAATGAAGAGTGATCATGAATAATGGGGCCGTCGCAAAAATAATTAAAGTGAGCTGCCAATCATGATAAAGCGCCACACCGATTAAGGACAAGGCGGTAATTGGTTCGCGGATGACTTCCAGAGAGTTCTTAAAGGCTTCAGAAAAAACGGCCGTATCACTCATAATGGTTGAGATCAAGTTTCCCTGTTTAGATTGAGAATAAAATTTTGCAGGAAGAAGCTGAAATTTCTGATAAATCTTTGATCGGATCAGGCGAGTTGATTTATCCACTACCTGTCTTAGTCCAAAATAATGGTAGTATCTCAGGGGATAGTTGAGAATTCCCAGTCCAATCAAAATGAGTGCTAAATTTCGGGCCTCATCAGATGTTGAATTTGGAGAAAAACCCTTATCAAAAATATCTTTAACCAGATAGGCTTCATAGGCCTTAATGGCCGCCAGGGGAAAGGAAAGGATAGAAGCGAAGATCGCCTCCTTCCAAAACGGACGAAGATATGGGAACATTAACTTAAGTAATTTAAGCATGTGGTATCATAAGCTTTAACGGGGGCTAAGTAAATTAAAACGCGGAAGGCTATTTTTCTGGATCGAGACGGAACTCTTATTCATGATAAGAACTACCTCTCTCGCGTTGAGGACATGGAGTATTTTTCAGACACCCTCAAGGCCATCCAGCTTCTGCAAGGACTTCACTACGAATTGTTTGTGGTTACAAACCAATCTGGTGTGGGACGTGGATACTTTTCGCTTGAGTCCGTTTATGTCATTCATAAACAATTTCAAAATGATCTTAGAGAAAATAAACTCCTGCCTTTTAAAGATTTTGCCATCTGCCCTCATGCTCCGGACGATGCCTGCGAATGCCGAAAGCCTTCCGGAAAAATGATCGAAGATTTAATGAAAAAATATAAACTGACTCCGGATGAGTCTTACATGGTCGGCGATAAACTCATAGATGCCGAGGCCGGAAGAAATGCTGGCATCCAGGGAATTCTCGTTCGACATGCCCATTCCAGTGACTTTCCCTTTTTTAAAACACTTCTTGAATTTGCCCAATCACTTAAAAAGGAGTGAGTAGCATTTGAGATCAACGGGTCTCAGATGATAGTGGTGACAGAAGTATTGCAGAAGTTTATCGCATTCATGAAAATTCGTACCCGTCAGCGCCTCATAATCCTGAAATTTTGTCTGATATCCCATCTTAATCCTCAAGAGCAATCCCTTCTCATTTTCTCCTGCCGAACACTGCTCGCAGGCAAATTGACCATTGGCCGGGATAAAGACGACCGAATCCACATTCATGAGTCCGGCCTGACAGTAAGTGCAGTGATCGGTGTCGGGCATGATACCCAAATGAAAAAGAAGTTTAACCATAAACAACATCAATTGTTGGTGGGCAATGAAATGTTTTTTCGTCAGGGACTCTTCAATGTAAAAGAGTGCATTACTAACAACGGCAAAGACCCCCTCCTGCTCATTTGTGGGTAAATCGCTGCTGCCAGGATGATAAGGTAAGGAAAATTTCTGAATCAACTCAAAGTAAAGGCAAACAAGATAAAATGCCCTGATGTCATGCCGAATAGATTGAGGCTCCCATAGCCGATGATGTTCTTCAGAAATCATCAGCTCAGACCCCTCAGATCTGGTTTTTTGATTTTTAATCATGATTTTCATCATCGAGCCGAGCTCAAAGATTGAAGGTTTATGTTTCTTCCCTCCCCCCTGTCCGCCGTAGATGTAGAAGCTCCCCACAAGGCCTTGTCTCAAAAGAAGTTTAACGATCAGGTCGCGCTCTTTGTAGGGAACTTTATGGGTCACAATGCCTTCAAAAATCATGACCCCATTTTGATATGAAGCCAGGCCTTAAGTAAAGCCCGACGGGAGAATTTATACCTCAGACCGATAAAGATCACCTGTATTAAATTCATCCACCAATTCCACTTCAGTTGGTAAGGTTTCTCCATTGCAAAGACCTCAAACGATTCCCCTTTTCTTCCGCCTCGGGCGACCATTTGAATCCAAAAATCAAGGTTGTTCACTTTGTAGAGAAAGTAAATGCGCCTGATCGATGGCAAGTTCACTCCATGGCTCAAAACCGTTGTGGATAAAATAAAATCCGGGCGAGGATTTTGACTTAATTTCAAGGCCATCATTTTGGACTGGCCACCGACACAAGTGATGCAATTGTATCCCTCATCGGTAAGTTTATTTTCGAGATCAAAGACTTCCTGCCGGTACTTACAAAACACAAGCTTCGTCCCATCATTGGCGTTTTCATTTTCCATGGCTTTTAAAAGCCATCTTCTCGAAGGGGCCTTGAGATAAAGATCCGGTGTGAATTTAAGTTTTTGATTTCCAAAATCACACCAGTGAATGGAATCGAATTGAGAATGATATAAGGCTATTTCACTTTTCATTTCATTTGAAAGTGTGGCGGTTAAAAGAACGACTAATCTTGAATTTAGGGCCAGCTCATAGAAGGCTTCCCATAAAAGTGGTCGAAAGGAGTCACCCCAATAAAAAAAAAGGTGAAATTCATCAATGATGACGACCTCATTTTTATTTTTTTTAATCATCCATTCTTCGGGCGTCACGATCTTAATGGAATCTCCCCAAGTCGTTTTACATTCGTCTGCCAGGGCCCTTAAGGGGGAAATAACAAGAAGTGGAATATTGAGTGTCCTATGCAAACTTGAAATCCAGAAAGTTTTCCCGGAAGCAGGGGGAGAGGTGAGTACGATAAGTTCTTGCTGATCCTTCATCTTCTTTTCTTCGCGGTATTCATTTGAAGCGTAAAGATTGGGGGACGTTTTAGATTGAACTAATTCACAGGAGAAAACAACGCAACCAGTCGCGCCTTAATTTTTTATACAATTTGTAAGACTCAAATATTCGAGTGGCCAACAAATAGGAATATGAGTTTAATAAACTACTGTATTTTTTTTAAATAAAAAAGGACCCGCTCATGAAGTATGGGTTTTACTTTATTCTGACACTCACTATCGTGTTTGGTGCCTATCAGATGGCCCAAACCAAAATCCAAAGTCCTCTGCCTTTGGATTCAATTCATTTAGGTATGTCCATTGAAGACATAGAACGTACCTTCGGAACTCCGTCCGCTGAATCACGCAACCACTATACTTATATACTTGAAGATGGCTCGGAACTGTTAATCACCCTTCGTGACCAAAAAATATCAAGTGCCAAAATCAAATTTCATCGGACCATTAAAATTCAAGACCCTCAAATCCGAGAATTAACTTTGGTTCAAATGCAGTCAAATGACCTCGAAAACAATGACCCAAGCTGGTTTTTTGCCGGAAAACCCGAGGAAGGATTAATTTATAAAATTACTTCTGCAGGTATTATTGAAAGCCTAACTTGGGTTCCGCCCTTCACCTACCTCAATAATCGTCCTAAACAATTACACGCTCTTCTAAGAGATTTTAATAGTCAAAGAAGCCTTTAAATTGTGCTAGGATCTCTTTCATGATTACGCAAATTGAAAAACTTTTTGATCAACAAATTCGTCCGGCATTGGCCCAGCATGGTGGCAACGTTGAGGTTGTTGATGTTGATAACAATATTCTGTTTGTTAAGTTCTATGGCGGCTGTCAGGGTTGTTCGAGTTCAAAGGCCACATTGAAGGGCGGCATCGAACAGGTCATTAAGCAAAATTTCCCCGACATCAAGGAAGTCGTTGATGTCACAGATCACCAGGGCGGAACTAATCCCTACATGTAGCCCTAATGGGCCGGATGTCTCAGGACATTCAGTCTTGCCCTAACCGATTCAATTTTTTCCAAATCAAGTTCACCGTAAATAATTTTTTCCCCATCACCAGCATCTGCGATGACTTCTCCCCACGGATCCACAATCAGAGAATGACCAAAGGTACTGAGTTTTTCGTTGTGCTGACCCCATTGAGCAGATGCAATAACGTAGGATTGATTCTCAATGGCCCGCGCCTTTAAAAGCGTATGCCAATGGACCTTTCCAGTTGGCACAGTGAAGGCCGATGAAACTGAAAGTACGTTGGCGCCGTTATATGAATAGGCCCTGAAGAGTTCTGGAAAACGAAGATCAAAACAAATTGATAGTCCTATTTTGAATGAATCGAGGGCAAGGATCTTTGGTTCTTTTCCAGGAGTATAAACCCGGGCCTCATCGATTACGGTATGACTTGGATGTTTCGATAGGTCGACTGCGAATAAATTCATCTTGTCATAAATCATTAGTTCCGTCCCATCAGGGCAGAAGTTGTAAGAACGATTTAAAATCTTGCCGTTAACATTTGTCGCTGCCGAACCGCCCAAAATATAAAGACCTGAATCGGTGGCGAGGCTTCGAATGGCCTCATAATGCTCGTTTTTTTCTTCAACTAAATAAGGGGTTGGTCTTGTACCATCTGACATGGAATAAAAAGCTTCCGGCAAGAAAGCTGCCTTGACCCCTTTATGGCGGGCCTCCTCCAAAAATGACCTGATGGTGGAAAGATTTATAACAGGATCTAGAACTGACGTAAGCTGAATAACACCTATCTTCATATCTGCCTCAATTTGGAATTTACCTTGTCAATGACTAGTTATAAGATCATCGACTCATGCTGAAAACATTTTTTCTTAATACCATCAAAATCCTCATCGCCGCAGGCCTTATTTATTGGTTGATTTCATCCGGTAAATTGGATTTTAAATTATTGATGGGACTCAGAAATCATCTTGCGGCAGTTTTTATAGCAATTCTACTCAGTCTTTTTAATCTTATTCTCGTATCTCTGCGCTGGGAAACAATTCTCGGAGCGCGTTCAAAGGTAAAGCTCACAACTTCAGGATTATTCAAAGTTTCATGGATTGGACAATTTTTCAGCTCCGTTCTACCAGGCAGTGTCAGCGGGGACTTGGTTAAGATTCTTTACGTCCAAAAAATAGATAAATCTTTTTCGAAAAAGTTTATTTTTGCTTCTATCCTGATTGACCGGGTGATGGGTCTTTGTG
>CAXNNO010000123.1:0-6884 GCA_964203555.1 Bacteriovoracales bacterium | reverse complement strand
AAACTTCCTTTTGGTATTGCTCAGATTGGGAAAGCTTTTCGAAATGAAATTACCCCGGGAAATTTTATTTTCAGGACCCGTGAATTTGAACAGATGGAAATGCAATATTTTATTAAGCCGGGCACGCAGGCCGATGCCATGGAAATGTGGAAGGAGCTAAGATGGAACTGGCACCTTCAGAATGGACTACGACCAGAACGTTTGCGATGGAAAAAGCACGAAGAGCTGGCCCATTATGCTGATGCTGCCTTTGATATTGAGTATGAATTTGCTCATGGCTGGGGAGAAATGGAGGGCATCCATTCTCGGACTGATTTCGATCTTAAACAGCATCAGGAGTTCTCAAAAAAGAATCTCCTTTATGTGGATCAGATCGACGGAAATAAAAAATATCTTCCATTTGTCCTCGAGACTTCAGTCGGCTGCGACCGCTGTATGCTTGCACTCATGTCTGATGCTTATCGGGTAGAATTTCCAGGGGATGCTGATAAGGAAAGAGTCGTCATGAGATTTAAACCATCTCTTGCACCGATTAAGGTTGCAGTGATGCCTTTGATTAAAAAGCCTGAACTTGAGGGAGTTGCCTCGAAGCTCCTTCATGAACTTCAAAAAGATTTTAAGTGTGAATATGATACGGCCGGATCAATCGGTAAGCGTTATCGCCGTCAGGACGAAATCGGAACTCCTGCATGTTTAACAGTTGATTTTGATACACTGACCGATCATGCCGTGACGGTGCGTGACCGGGACACAATGGTTCAGGAACGTATTTCGTTAGATAAGATTAAGTCTTACTTGAAAGAAAAATTCTCTCTCTAAGGGGAACCAATATGAAAAAATGGGTTTATAAATTTTCTTCTGAACTCACTGATGGCAACAAAGAGATGAAAGGTCTTCTGGGTGGAAAAGGTGCGAACCTCGCCGAGATGTGTGCCATGAAGCTCTCTGTTCCTCCCGGATTTACGGTCACGACTGAAGCCTCATTGGATTATTACAAGACGAACAAAGAAATTTCGAAAGAAATTCGTGACCAGGTCGTTGAGTCGCTTCAATGGGTAGAAAAACTGACTGGAAAAAAGTTTGGTGATATTGAAAACCCGCTACTCTTCTCGGTGAGATCTGGCGCTCGAGCTTCGATGCCGGGAATGATGGATACCGTTCTTAATCTGGGTCTTAATGATAAAACTGTTCAGGCCCTGGCTAAAAAAACCAACAATCCTCGTTTTGCATGGGATTCATACCGCCGTTTTATACAAATGTTTTCCAACGTCGTTCTTGGCATCAATACTTCTCATCTGGAATCAAATCTGGAAGATCTCAAAGAGGCGAGAGGAGTTCATGAGGACACGGAGCTAACCGGCGAGGACCTTGAAGAATTGGTGAGTGTTTACAAAAGTGTGATCCTTGAAGATCACGGTATTGTTTTTCCACAGGACCCCATGGAGCAGCTCTGGCGTGCCATTGGAGCAGTCTTCGGTTCTTGGAATAATAACCGTGCAATTAAATATCGGCAAATGCACAACATACCCAATGACTGGGGAACCGCAGTTAATATTCAGTCAATGGTTTTCGGGAATATGGGCGCAACCTGTGCCACGGGAGTGTGCTTTACCCGTGATCCTTCTACGGGCGAGAAAAAATTCTTTGGAGAGTATCTGGTTAATGCTCAGGGGGAAGACGTTGTTGCCGGAATCAGAACTCCGGCCCCTATAAACGAAGCTTCAAAAAATGAATCGAATAAACATCACAAAACTTTAGAACAAGTTCTTCCTGCTGCTTATGCAGATCTCGTGGAAGATTACCATATGCTTGAAAACCATTATAAGGATATGCAGGATATTGAGTTTACCATTGAGAACGGTAAGTTATTCATTCTCCAAACTCGTAATGCTAAGAGAACAGTTAATGCAGCTCTTAAGGTCGCGGTTGATCTTGTCGCCGAGGGACTGATTACACAAAAAGAGGCGCTCCTCCGCATTCATCCTGAAGATTTGAATCAACTTCTTCATCCCAGGCTGGACCCGAAGGCGAAAAAAATCACGATTGCCACCGGACTTCCCGCATCTCCCGGGGCCGCTTCCGGCCAGATGGTCTTCACTTCAGCGCATGCTGAAGAATGGCATAAGAATGGAAAGAAGGTCGTTCTCGTGAGAGCAGAAACGTCTCCCGAAGATATTGGGGGCATGATTGCCTCCTCAGGAATTTTGACAGCAAGAGGAGGAATGACTTCCCATGCTGCAGTGGTTGCCCGAGGTATGGGGAAGCCCTGCATCGCTGGCTGTACGGCACTTTTGATCAACGAAAAAGACCGAACGATGACAGTGAAGGGAAAGGTTTATAAAGAAGGTGACTACATTACCTTTGATGGCGCTACCGGAGAGGTTTACGAGGGAATCGTGCCAACGATTGAAGCTCAAATCACGGCGGACTTTGCCACTTTTATGAAGTGGGCCGATTCCACCCGTACACTACGTGTTAGAACGAATGCCGACACTCCTGAAGACTCCAGGTTGGCGATTCAGTTTGGTGCAGAGGGGATTGGTCTATGTAGAACCGAACATATGTTTTTTGCACCGGAGAGAATTCTCGCGGTAAGAGAGATGATTTTTGCTGAGAATGAACAAGATCGCAAAAAGGCACTGGATAAGCTTCTTCCTTTTCAAAGATTAGATTTTAACGGTATTTTTAAGGAAATGGACGGCCTGCCGGTCAACATCCGACTCTTGGATCCACCTCTCCATGAGTTTTTACCCCACTCAGAGAAAGATCAAAAAGAGCTGGCGCAGGTTTTAGGGATTGATTCAAAAAAAGTGAAAGAAAGAAATGATGCTCTTCACGAATTTAATCCGATGTTAGGGCACCGTGGATGTCGCCTCGCCATTACTTATCCAGAAATTTATCTCATGCAGGTGAGGGCGATTATCGAAGCGGCGATTGAATCAGAATTGGCCGGAGTGAAAGTGCTGCCAGAGATCATGATTCCCCTGACCTCTGAACTGAAGGAATACTCCCTTATTAAAGATGAATGCAAGGCCGAGATTGAAAAAGTGTTCAAAGAAAAAAAACATACCGTCAAATACAAGATGGGAACCATGTTGGAATTACCTCGGGCGTGTATTATGGCCGGGGAAATTGCACGGGAAGCTGAATTCTTTTCATTCGGCACAAACGATCTGACTCAAACAACCTTCGGGCTTTCTCGGGACGATGCAGGGAAATTTCTTTCAAGCTATACTCAAAAAAATATTTACCCTCGTGATCCATTCGTTTCAATTGATCAGGCCGGTGTGGGTTTTTTAATGAAGCATGCAATTACTGAAGGCAAGAAAACGAACAGTTCAATTCATGCCGGAATCTGTGGAGAGCATGGCGGAGAGCCGACTTCCGTGGAGTTTTGTCACAGCATCGGGCTTGATTATGTGAGTTGTTCACCTTTTAGGGTGCCGATTGCAAGATTGGCGGCTGCCCAGGCCGTGGTAAAAAGTTAATATCTAGGTTTATTAATTTTGGAACAAAATATCTCAAGTCCCGACTTGACCGGTCCAATTGATTTTTTGATTGTCATCGAAGGCAAGTGGCATAAAAATCATGATATGTAGACAAGGGAAGTCACTTGAATAAGATGTTTGAAATAATGACTGATCTAATGCCCGCAACACCCATCGATGTGTTGGCCCTGGGCGTGGTGGATTTTAAACAATCTTCTTTTGAAACGTGTGAGGCCATCTCTCAAAATGAAAAAATTGAAAGAAGATACGGGCCAGAAATTTATTTTGATTTGGCCTCGCTGACTAAACCACTTACAAATTCATTAACTTATTTTATCAGGCCCAAAAAATTCGATGAGGATATGCTCCTGTGTCTTAATCACAGAGGGAGTCTTCCCGCTTGGGGCATTCTTCCCAAGGACCGATGGAGGGAGCAAATTCTTTCTTACCCTATAAAGGCGGGAGAGACTCTGTATTCGGATTTCTCCGCTTTAAGAGTCATGCTGGAATTCGAAAAAAAGGGTGAGAGTATGAAAAATCTTTGTCTCAACATTTGGGACAAGGAAACAGTTTATTGGTCTGATCTTCCGGATACCGCTTCCACCATTCAAACGGGATTTAAAGATTCAAAACCAAATTTTGGCAAGGTTCATGACCCCAATGCCTATAACCTGAATACGTTTTGTTCTCATGCCGGATTATTTTCTACTATCAGTGGTTTATGCCGGACCTTGATTGCTTATCAACAAAGCACAGATTTTATCGGGCAAGTGAGAAGTGGCCTCAAACTAAACTCACATCGCTTCTGTTATGGATGGGACCGGGTTGAAAATCCAGACAATTGTCTGGCCGGACAAGGATGTGGCCCCCTTACTTTTGGTCACCTTGGATTCACAGGAACATCCATTTGGATTGATCCTGATCGAATGATTGGGCATGTCATTCTGTCCAATGCCACTAAAAATCATTGGTTTGATAAGGTGGGTTTAAATTCGATCAGGCGGGCGGTGGGGGAGTATGTCTGGGGTGGGAATTGGGACTATAAGGGGCGCTAAATAAAAGACGCGATTAAAAAGGAAGAAAACGCCAAAAACCATCCCCAGTTAACGGCGAACAATTTATACTTGTCCTATTCAGTTGATTTGGGATTTAATCCTGGCCTATGAAAAATATCCTTTTAATTCTTTTGGTCATGGTGTCATTCTCTGTTCATGGAGCGATTACGGTCGTCAGTGATCTGGATGATACAATTAAAATTACCGTTGCCGGAGGTAATGCTACCGATATTATCGGTGATGACGTTTATGCGGGCATTCCGGAATTTCTGGATGGCCTCAAGGGCCATGCCGACAAACTCTACATCCTTTCAGCTTCGCCTGCATTTATGCGTTTAAAAATTGAGTCAACTCTCAGAAAAAAAGGCATTAGTTATCAAGGGCTCATTCTTCGGAGCAATTTATTTGAAGAAAAATTTAATTACAAATTCAAGGCGATTAAGAAACTCATGGACAATTCGTCTGATGATTTTATCTTTATTGGGGACGATCTTGGTAAAGATCCGGAAGTCTACGCTGAAATGAGGCGTCTCTATCCCGGTCGCGTTCTCAGTGTCTATATTCACGTGGTGAATGGTCGCAAGCTCAGTCAGAATGTCATTAATTATTGGACAAGTTTTGATCTCTTCCTGAGGGAATTTGAATCTTTTCGAATGGAGGCCCAATCGGTAGAGATGATTTTTGATAAACTTTTAAATCAAGAAAATATGAATTTTATTTTCCCTAAAAAGGCGAGCTGTCCTACATCTTCTTCAGTTTGGGAGTGGCAAACCCGGACGATATTTATGCAAGAGGCTAGTAAACTGATTGAGAAATTTACCAGATTTTGCCAAGCAAGACAGTCGGATAATATTCTCCTCTAAAAGTTCACCCAAACCTTTTTTCATTCTGCTAAAATAAGGGCATAACGAAAAAGGAATTTGTAAATGGACCTTTCGAATCTGATTTCTCAAGAAGACCTCATTAAGCGCCGTGATCAAATTAAGAAAGTTTTTTTTTATCGCATTTGTGGGGCCGGTATGGGGCCTGCTGCGGTCTTAGTTAAGCAGGCAGGTCTGGATGTGCACGGAGCGGATTCGGCCTTTTATCCTCCGATGAGTACTTATCTCGAAACAACCGGTATTCCTCTTTTTAAGCTTGATGAGGTGACTACAGAATTTTTAAAACAATATGACCTTATTGTGGTTGGGAATTCCGTGTCCGGGAAATCGGAAGCGGCCAGAATGATCGAAAAAGTTGGTGTCCCATTTACCTCATTTCCATCGGCCCTTGGTTCTCTGGTTCTTAAAGATAAAAAAGTTATCGGTATAGCAGGAACACACGGGAAGACCACCACGACCTATTTTATGACTCAGCTTTTGGAAAACCTGGATCAAAATCCGGGTTATCTCGTTGGCGGAATCATAGAAGGCAAGGGGCCTGCCAAACTTGGGGATAATTACTTTGTTATTGAGTCAGACGAATACGACTCTGCTTACTTCCATAAAATTTCTAAGTTTCGACTTTATGAACTAAAAAATATGATCCTCACATCCCTTGAGTATGATCATGCCGATATTTTTTCTTCAGTTGAAAAAATTGAGGATGAATTTCGTCACGTGATTCCCGGCATGGAATCGACCTTAATTTTTAATCAGGAGTACGCTTCTGCGATGAAGCTCTATCACGAGTATCAGGGGAAAAATCCTGATCAGAAATGGTTTCTTTATGGAGCTGGTTCCGCAATGGGGCCCCATGATATTAAAACTTTCGAAAATGGCTCCGAGTTTACCATCGCGTGGAACGGCGAGGGGATACCCTTTAAATCCAGTGTCGTGGGCGAGCACAACGTCCTGAATATCGCGAGCTGCCTTATTTATCTTTTATCTGAAGGTTTCAGGCCAGTGGAACTTCAAAAAGCTGCCCTGGAAATAGGAATGGTTAAACGCAGGCAAGAGGTTCGTGGAAGATACAAGGACATGACAGTCATTGATGATTTCGCTCATCACCCTCGGGCCATTACCGTTACTTTGGATGCCATCCGGGCAAGATTCAAGAATAAAAAGATTATTACAATTTTTGAGCCCATTTCTGCTACTGCGCGCTCTTCCATTTTTCAAAATGAGTTCAGAGATTCATTGGCCGCTTCCGATAAGGTCATCATTGCCAAGGCAAGTATCCCCACCACCGCGCTAAGTGGGAAGGATCTTGATGTGGATCTTCTTGCCAGAGATATTGCCGGACATGGAACGCCGGCAGTATGTGTGTCGAGTCTTGAAGACCTAAGAAAGATGATCGATAGCTATTCTGAAAAAGAGGCGATTCTCGTCGTTTTAAGTAACCGAACATGTTTGGGTCTCTG
>CAXNNO010000122.1:0-6910 GCA_964203555.1 Bacteriovoracales bacterium | reverse complement strand
TCTAACAAGTAGCTTAGATACCATAAAATATCTTCTGCTATTTTGAAGATCTCTTATCGATATATCTTTTGCTCTGAGAGTATATTTCGCCTCAGAAAGATAAGTCGGCAAAGACACTCTTATCTTATGAGCAGAATGAGAGAATTTTTTAACCAGAACATCATGCCCCGGTTCATCGTGCTCTATAAATATGTCGAGGCCAGAGATATTCACCTGGGCATTACCCTGATTGGTAAGTATAAGCCACCACGGAATCTTGAGGTCAAGCTCCTTAATGCTGGATAATTTCTTTCCATTTCTCTGTAGATCAATATTTTGAAAGTTAAGATTGAAGTCTAAGGAAAATCCATAATCAATACTTCCGATACTTAGTTCAGAATCCGGATAATTTTTTTGAACCTGATCTTTAACCAGTGAAATGATGGATTCAGGTTTTAACCTTGAGTAAGCATTATAAAGCATTGCTCCTATGATGAGCAGAAGCCCAATCCACAAAATACCTATAACTTTAAGTGAAATCCTCATTGTCTTCCTTGTAACTTATTCATCATTTCTCAAAAAAGATAAGCGTTCGTCCAGCGAGCTAGCCGTTTCATTATGCCTCTTTATAATTTCTGCAGAGGAGCAAATTTCACCATGAATTTTTTCTTTATGCCATCACGAAACTGAATCGTAACTTTTTCATCCTGTCCAAGTCCTTCTGAATCCAACACCGTGCCTTCACCATAGAGTGTATGCTGAATTTTTGAACCAGAGGGATAATTAGATAAGCTCCCAACAGCTCGCTTTGTTTGAAAGACTTTTTCTCGATGAAAAATGGAATCATCCACCTCAGTTGATAATGACTGATTAAAATCGTCATAAGATGAATTATTTTCAAATTGCGATTTCTTCGAACCTGTCTGATAAAAATCCCATTTATAATATTTTGAGGGGATCTCATATAAAAACTGACTAGGTCCATTAAATTTAAGACTTCCCCACAATAATCGGCCCTGGGCAAAGGTTATTGTGAGTTGTTTCATCGCTCTGGTCATGGCGACATAAAAAAGCCGTCTTTCTTCTTCTAAGGCTACCGGACCCATCTCAAGACTTTTATAGGAAGGAAAAATATTTTCTTCAATCCCTATTAAGAAGACGTAAGGATATTCCAGTCCTTTTGATCCGTGGACAGTCATGAGCGAGATCTGATCATTTGAACCGTCTTCCGAGGAAACGGTAGTATCCAAAGTGATCGCTTCCAAAAATTTAGATAAATTAGCTTCTGACTCTGAGTCCTCAAACTGCTTTATTGCACTCATGAGTTCCTCAAGATTTTCGAGTCTTGCAGCTCCCTCGTAAGTTTTATCCGCCTTTAAAACCTCGTAGTAGCCGGACTCATTAAGAAGCTTTTCATAGCTGAGACCTGGGGCATGATTCTGAGATTCTAAAACTTGAACTTCCTGAATCAGATGAACGAGCTGATAAACAGCACTCTGAACCTTGCCTGATAAAGACAAATGTTTAAAATCTGAAGAGTTTTCAACTATTTTCTCAAGAAGCTCAAAAAGAGACAATCCAAGTCGAACGGCTTCATCTTCAAGTTTTCGTAGAGATGTTGCTCCCACTCCTCGAGCAGGAGTGTTGATAATCCGGGTAAGAGCAAGTGAGTCTTTTTTATTAACGACAACTCTTAAGTACGAGAGCATATCCTTGATCTCTTTGCGATCATAGAATTTGATTCCGGCGACAACTCTGTAGGGAAATTTCTCCTTACGAAGAGCATCCTCAATGGTCCTAGAATGAGCATTGTTGCGGTAAAATACGGCGATCTCTTTTAGAGATACTCCATTTTTAAAAAGTTTTCTTATTTCTTGTCCGACCAATTCAGCTTCAGCTCTATCATCCCGGCACTCGACAATCCTGATTTCATCTCCCTCCTCGTTATCAGTCCACATTTGTTTTCCCTTCCGGGCAACGTTTTGAGAAATAACTTCGGAAGCAGCTTCAATTATTTTTTTTGAAGAACGATAATTTTGTTCGAGCTTGATGAGTTTTGCTTCAGGGAAAATATTTTCATAATCAAGAATATTTCGAATGTCCGCCCCGCGCCATGAGTAAATAGATTGATCTTCATCTCCCACCACACAAATATTTCGATGGAGAAGACTTAATTGCTGAATAAGTTCAAATTGAGCACGGTTGGTATCCTGATACTCATCGACAAGTACGTATTTGAACTTTTGCTGATATTTTTTGAGAACTTCTGGAAACGATCTGAAAAGATTCAAGACCCCTGTGATTAGACCGCCAAAATCGACAGCATTACTCCTGTGAAGTTCAGCTTCATATTCAAGAAATAAGTCAAAAAGTCTTTTATCATTTGCATACTTTTCAACTTCGCCCTTACGGGCAAGACCAACATAGTAACCGAGATTTTTTAAGCTATCGATAAAAGCAGAAACAGTGTAGGGGGAAAGTTCTTTTTGATTAATTCCGCGCTTGTTGAGTATCGCTTTAATGATCGACTGTGATTCCCCATCGTCATAAATAGTGAAGTTTTTACTCAAGCCTAAATAAACGGCTTCCATGCGTAGTACCTTGGCACAGAAAGCATGAAAGGTTGTAACATTAAGAGCACCGACGTTTATTTGAGTGCCGACTGCAAGTCGCTCTCTCATTTCTCGTGCTGCCTTGTTTGAAAATGTTACCGCTAGAATCTGATAAGGACCGACTCTTTTTTCTTCCAGAAGGTATTGAATTCGAGCGACCAATGTTCTGGTCTTCCCCGATCCGGCACCCGCAAGTATCATGACCGGACCATCGGTGAAAAGTACTGCCTGCCTCTGAGATTCATTCAAAAAATTTAAATTCATTATTCCACCGTTACTGATTTTGCCAGATTTCTGGGCTTATCAATATCTGTGCCTTTGAGTTTTGCAATATGATAGGAAAGAAATTGCAGGGCGACGTTGACGTAAAGTGGACTAAGATTAGGAAGCCCATCGAAATCAAGGGCTATGTAAGCATCAGATAATTCTACTATCTCAGGATGGTTGACAGGACCGACTACAACCATAATTCCACGACGGGCCTTAACCTCTTCAACATTGGAAAGAGTCTTCTCAAGGAGCTCTGGACCAACGATAGCGATATTGACAATATTTTCATCAATCAGAGCAATTGGCCCATGCTTTAATTCACCTGCGGCATAGCCCTCAGCATGAACGTAAGCAATTTCCTTAAGCTTGAGAGCTCCCTCAAAAGCTATTGGAAAGTACTTCCCTCTGCCGGTGAAAATAAATCCTTTTTTAGTATAAATTTTTTCAGCGACGTCTCTAATCATCTCCGATTGAGAACAAAGTTCAGCGACGCGATTAGAAAGCAACTGAATCTCTGAGAAAAGCTTTGGATCATCCAAAGTCCCTTCCATGGCCCGACTCATGAGAAAGCCTGTAAGCGCCTGCAGAGTAAAGGCCTTCGTTGAAGCAACACCTATTTCAACTCCAGCATGAATGAGAAAGTTTTTATCCGCATTCCTAAATAAGGTTGAACCCTCAACATTGACTATAGAATAGGTTGGAATGCCTTTTAGCTTGCATAATTCCTGACACGCAAGCGTATCGGCCGTTTCCCCTGATTGAGAGATGAAGAGTCCAACTTCGCCCTTTTTGAGAATAGGGTTTTTATAGCGGAACTCGGAGGCGATATCGACTGAAGCTTTCTGGCGGTTGATTTGCTCAAAGAAGTTTTTAATGACGAGGCCCGCATGCCAGGCGGTTCCGCATGCAGTGAGGTGCCATTCCTCAGCTTGAAATCCTTCCAACTCGTTTAGGATTTTTCGTCCCTCATTTTTTATATAATATCCGGCCAGCTTATCTATGAGTGCAGGCTGCTCGTGGATTTCTTTGAGCATATAGTGCTCGTAGGGTCCTTTGGAGGTGGTATCCATGGACATCGAGTTTGCCTGACATTTATAACGATTCGAGGGAGTGATATCCAATTCATAAAAATTAATTGTCACGTCAGTCGCAGAAACAATTCCTTCACAAATGACGTCGTCCTGAGGAAAGTAAATTCGTGGAGCAAATCCAACCAAAGCAAACGGATCTGATGATACATAGGCTTCGCGAAGTTCTTTGTTGTCCCCAACAACGAGTGGTGCCGATCGTTTGACTGCGTAGAGTTTATCGGTGGCCTTTTCAATAATCACAAAAGCGGAATTCCCACTAATTGTTTTAAAGGCTTTGGAAATCGCCTGAAGAGTTGGAAGACCCTGTTTAAAAAACTTTGTCAGGAGAACGAGGAAAACTTCTGAATCGGTTTGAGATTTGAATTGAAATCCTTCAGTGAGAAGCTCCTTTTTTAGAGAAGCCGCGTTTTCAATAATTCCATTATGAACGACTGCGAAGATTTCATTTCCATGAGGATGAGCGTTATCAGTTGTCACGCCACCGTGGGTGGCCCATCTTGTGTGGCCTATGCCGATGTTTGAAAACGGCTTTTGCGAATTAATCAGTTCCTTAAGATTATCAAGCTTGCCTTCTTTTTTGAGGATGTGGAGTTCGTTGTGAATCTTGAGACAGATGCCTGAAGAATCATAACCACGATATTCAAGACGCGAGAGCCCTTCAATGATGGGACCGACTGAATTATTGGGTCCGGAATAGCCGACAATTCCACACATAGGAATCTCCAAAGATGAGAGTGAAACTTAAGGACTCCAATCTAGCATTTCAAGGGGAATCTTACTAGGTTTAGACAGAGTTTCTTAGCCCTTTTTCACTTTTAGAAAGCGCTTAGCGCCTCCTTCTTTAATTACCTGATTAGAACGGGCGACCCCGAATGCTCCATCGGGAAGATTTTTTGTAATTGTTGAGCCGGCCGCGACGAATGCGTCATTACCAATTTCAATTGGGGCGATCACCTGGCAGTCAGATCCAATAAAGGTATTACTGCCAATTATTGTCTTATGTTTATTCAATCCATCGAAATTGCAGGTCACAAAACCACAACCAATATTGGTGTTCTCTCCAATCTCAGCGTCTCCTACGTAGCTCAGGTGCGAAACCTTAACACCTTTGGCAAGTTTGGATTTTTTGACTTCCACAAAATTTCCTACTTTGGCCTTCGATCCAATATCGGCGCCAGGACGGAGCCTGGCCATCGGTCCGATGCTGGCCGCTTCGTGCACGATCGCCTCCTCTAAATAGCTATGACCAAGAATTTCGGCATTTGAATGAATCGTAGAATTTTTTATAAAAACTCCTGATTCAATTAACACTTTTTCTCCGATTATCGTTTTCCCCAAAAGAGTCACGTTGGGAAAAATTACTGAACCTGAACCAATTTGCACATGATGATCGATGTGAATTGTTTCCGGGTTAAGAAACTCCACTCCATCGAGCATTAGTTGTTTAACTTTTCTGATTCTAAGAAGTTTTGTAACCTCGGCCAGCTGCTCCATGGTATTGATTCCTATAAAAGGTATCTCGGAAGAAAATTTTATGGCCCTGACCGGAAACTTATCCTGAAAAAGATCGGTGAGATAAAATTCACCTGATTTATTATTATTCCCAATGGAGCCCAGAACTTCTTTAATGTGCTTCGTTTTAAGAATGTAAAAGCCTGAATTAACTTCATTAATATTTCTTTCTTTATCGTTGGCATCTTTTTCTTCAACGATATGAAAACCTTTATTTCCATGAACAATTCGTCCATAACCCTTTGGTTCTTTCGCCTCAAAAGTCGCAGCAACACCAACGAGCTCCGGATGAGATTTAAGCTCTAAAAAGAGTGTTTCAAATTCTGAAGTTTGAATCATCGGAGTATCAGCACAGGCCACCAGAGTGTATTCAAAATCCCAGAAATGAGGGTGATCATGAAAACATGCCTTCAGGGCGTCGGCAGTGCCTTTCTGCTCTCTTTGCCAGGCGAGCTTTAAAGCTCCTTGCGATGGATGACCCTTAAACCAGTCTTCAATCAATTCTTTCTTGTGACCAACAACCAGGCCGATTTCTGCTCTTAACGAAGCCGCACTGGCAAAATCCAGGGAAGCATCGACGACATAGTCCAATAAACACCGACCGGCGGTTCTCGCCAGGGCCTTTGGTGTGTCGATTTTCATTCTGGTGCCTTTTCCGGCCGCTAAAATTACTAAACCTATTGTATCGCCCATAAATTTGAACCTTTTTATCCAATTTTTTAAGTTATTGAATAAATGATAAATTAAATGAAATCACCCTGAAAACTGTATCAAAGAATTCTTGTATGTTACTAAAAATACATCGAAATTTCTTCATTTTACTTCAAATAACTTTAAAGCGCTTCCGTAAAAATCCCGATTTAGATTTTGACAATGTTCATGGAAGGCCTACGCTAGAGGAGTAAAGTATGGTTACGAATTATGAGGGTGAAGCGATCGAATTCAAAGATAATCTCCCTCTCCTGCCGGTTCGAGATCTCGTGGTATACCCGTTTATGATTCTGCCTTTATTTGTAGGTCGAGAGACTTCAATAAAAGCGGTTGAGGAAGCACTTAACAACACAGACAGACTGATACTTTTGGCATCTCAGAAAGACATCACTGCCGAATCTCCGTCTCCATCTGAAATTTATGAGATGGGCACAGTCGCAATGATCATGCGTATGAGAAAACTACCTGACGGGAGAATTAAAATTCTTATTCAGGGTCTGGCCAAGGCCAGAATTAAAGAGTTTGTTGCGACCGAACCCTACTATCCGGTGAAAGTTGAAAAGATTGAATCACAGCAAGTGACAGCATCACCGGCAACGATCGAGGCCCTGGCCCGAACCGTTAAAGAGAATCTGGAAAAAGTTATTTCACTTGGAAAAGTTCTCTCTCCGGATATTATGATGGTCCTAGAAGATATCCAGGACCCGGGCAGACTTTCAGATTTAATAGCATCTA
>CAXNNO010000121.1:0-6928 GCA_964203555.1 Bacteriovoracales bacterium | reverse complement strand
TCTCGATGTTTATCTTAAATCATTGGTTGGTTTAGAGACAACTTAACATCTTGAATTTACGCCAATTCCAGAACCGTCTTCATTGACTTTTACCCAGGTCTCCCGTACCTTATTTCTATGACCGAAAGTCAGGAAAAAGAGTTTAATGTTTTAGGTTGCAAGGTTAAATACCTGCCTGAACAAAACGATAGTCAAAACGCAAAGGCAGTCATTGAGCTGGTGCTTCGAGAAGTCGAAGAACTCAGGTCAAAACGGCCTATGCTAAGAGATACTGATGTTGCAGTTTTAGTAGCATTAAAACTAGCGACAGAAAAACTAGAGATTGAGGATGAGTACCGAACTAACATCCTTAAACTTGAGGAATCTCTGGAAGCGACACTTCAGATGATGAATCTTGAAGAGAACTAATTGTGGGTAAAGATATTCTTAGGAAAGAACTTTTAACTAAGTTAACTTTTTTACCTGATGATGAAATTCAATTGTTAAGTTTTAAGCTAACTAATCAACTCATAAAGTTTTTCTCTCATTTTCCAAAGCTTTCAGATCAAATCGGTGGGGCCTACCTGCCTCTCAAGAAAGAAATGGCGCCTGTTTATCAGGAACTCTTAAGAAAGGTTCCGCTAACGCTGGCCTATCCCGTTTTACTTGAGGGGAAGATGCTTTTTGGAATTCCCAATGGGATGCCCAGAGGTGGCCTCTGGTTGGAGCCGCCTTATCATCTGACAACGCCTTCATGGCTATTTGTTCCAGGTGTTGCATTTGACTTTAAGGGAGCACGATTAGGAAGAGGAAAGGGTTTTTATGACCGCTTTCTTGAAAGCAAGGATGTTTTAACTATCGGACTTGCCTGGAGTGAACAAATTTTAGAGAAAATTCCTGTGGAACAACATGATTGCCACATGGACTTTATAATAACGGAAGAATTTTGTTGGGATGTTGACCAGCAAACAAAGTTTTAAGGGGAATATAGATGAATCCAATTGTTATGGCCGTTGTGGGCTTGATTGTTGGTGCAGTGATTGCTTACTTACTTGTAAGCATTAAAACTGCAACAGCTCAAAAGTCTAAGGAAGGTGCCGCCCAGGATATTATAAAAAAAGCTGAATCTCAGGCCGAGGAAACAAAAAGAAAGGCCGAGGAAAGAGCGAAGCAAATTGTTCGGGATGAGAGAAATCATCTCGAAGCAGAAATGGAAAAAAAGAAGAAGCACTTGTCCGATCAGGAAAGAGGTCTGACGAAGAAGGAAGTTGCTATCGAGCAGAAGGTTGAGCAAATTCAGAAAGATACTGAGAGGCTCAAGGTAAAAGAAACTGAAATCGATACTCGAGTTCAAAAACTTGATGGTGAAATTAAAAAAAATCATGAAATCCAGGAAGAGCTTGCTGATAAACTGACTCAGGTTGCCGGATTGACAAAAGACCAGGCGAAAAATGAGCTGATTGCTCAGATTGAGGAAGAGGCCCGACTTGATGCTGCTAAAAGATTAAAGCGCATTGATGAAGAAGCCAATGAAGAAGCAGAAAAGCGCGCTAAGCGAGTTGTAGGAATTGCGATCCAGCGTTTTGCTGGTGAATATGTCGCTGAACAAACTATTTCTTCAGTTGAAATAGCTGATGATGGAGTGAAAGGACGTTTGATTGGTCGTGAGGGGCGAAACATTCGTGCTTTTGAACAAATATGCGGAGTAGATCTAATTATTGACGACACTCCTGGCGTCGTTACAATTTCTTCATTCAATGTTGTTCGTAAAGAGATCTCGCGCATGACGATTGAGCGCCTGATAGCTGACGGCCGTATTCATCCGGCCAAAATCGAAGAGTTCTATGAAAAATGTAAGCACGAGTTTGAATCACGTCTTCGTGAACTTGGTGAAAAAGCTCAAATGGAAATTGGTGTGCACGGAATTCATCCTGAAATTTTGAAGCTCATCGGTGCCCTTAACTGGCGAACAAGTTATACTCAGAATCAATATCAGCATGCTCTTGAAACGGCATTTCTTGCGGGTAACATGGCCGCAGAACTCGGTCTGAATGTTAAGCAGGCACGCCGTGCAGGGCTTTTGCATGATATCGGTAAGGTTTTGGATGCTTCTGCAGAAGGATCTCATGCTGTGATCGGTGCGGATTTCGCGAAAAAATACGGAGAGTCTCCGGATATTGTTCATGCGATTCGCGCTCACCATGATGACGAGAAACCAGAATCAGTCCTTGCTCACCTGGTTGCCGCCGGGGATGCGCTTTCTGGTGCTCGTCCCGGTGCTCGTAAGGCCTTGAAAGAGTCGTACGTTTCGCGTTTATCAGACATTGAAAAGATTGTTAATAGCTTCGAGGGCGTGCATCGTTCTTATGCTATATCGGCCGGCCGGGAAGTACGGGTTCTCGTTGAGAATGAAAAAGTTTCTGATGAGCAAACAATTATGCTTTCTCGTGATATTGCCCGAAAAATTGAGCAGGAAATGTCTTATCCTGGAACAATTAAGGTTTCTGTTATCCGTGAAACCAGGGCCGTCGGAATTGCCAAGTAAATAAAGAACTGGGGAGGAATTCATGGAAAAGTGTGCTGTTGTCACCGGTTCCTCCTCTGGTCTTGGTCTTGAGATATGCAAATCTCTTCTTTACTCCGGTTATAGTGTTTTTGGTGGCTCAAGATCAGGGACTGATCTTGAGCATGAGTGCTTCTATGATATCGAATTAGATATTGCCTCAGAGGAATCGGTTCAGGAATTTTTTGAAACGATAAGAGAGTTCACTGATAAGGTTCATCTTGTTGTTAATAATGCCGGAATCTGTGAAATGGTTTCAGTGTCAAAGATTTCTGCTGCAAGCTTTGAGCAGCACCTTGCGATCAATACCATTGGACCTTTTCTTCTTTTTCAAAACTTAGAAACATTTCTTATTAAAAATGAAACCCACATTATTTCAATTCTATCCACGGCTGCCCATTATGGTTACCCAAATGTAAGTGCTTACAATGCATCTAAATTTGGGCAACTTGGTTTAATAGAGAGTTTAAAAAAAGAATGGCAGGATTATAAGATTCGTTTTACAAATCTTTTTCCAGGGGCAATTGATACTCCTTTATGGGATAAGATGGGTTCCAAGTTCTCTCGATCTAAAATGCTTCAAAGTTCAGATTTTATGAGTGTATTTAACTTTCTGGTTCATGCTCCGGTGAATATTCAATTTCCAGAAATTACTTTTCTTCATAAGGAAGGCTACTTGGAATGAATTCTCCTGTCCCCTCAAGGCGTAAGCTCCTCGAGCTTTGTGGCATGTTGATCATTGCCTCTTTATTTTATTTAGTTTATCCCGTGAGCGATGGAGTCATTCTTTTTATATTGGGCTTTGTCTGGAATTGGTCTGCCTCCGTTGGGCAGGCCGACGCGCTTTCAACTCGTCGCTATCGTTTTTCAATGCTTAAAACGGTTTTAAATTTTCAGAATTTGTTTCTCAAACCTTTTCGAAACGCTCCCGTGATTATTCGGCTTATAATCGCTTCTTTACCAGCGGGCATTTTCTGGGTAATTGTGATTCAAATTAATGAAAGTCTCATGCCCTGGTGGCCAACCTTTCTTGGAAGTCTGGTATTTGAAATTAGTCAGCTGGATTTATTTCAAACAATGACCGGACAAAAAAAATCATGAGACTCCTCCCGGTTGCAATCGCAATTTTCTTTAAAATTTCTGAGGGCAAGCTTGAGGTTTGGACACAAAAACGGGTGGATGATGGAATTTACCACGGACTTTTGGAGTTTCCGGGAGGAAAGATTGAGGAAAATGAAACGCCTCTCGCTGCGGTGGTAAGAGAGGTTGAGGAAGAAGTCGGCATTATCATTGATTCCTGTGATGGGAAATTCATGGGAATTTATCCAACACCATCCGGAGATAAGACCGTTTTGCTACATGTTTTTCTATTTCCCGATCAGCGCTCTTTGGAAAACAAGGGAGAGTGGTTAGCAATTGAGCCTCCCAAGCTGGCCTCTTTGTATCTTGGACTTATTCCAGCACCAAATCATCAGATCATTGATGATCTCTTTCGGTCACTATATAGTTAGGTTTTTAAGGACAATTACTTCATGAATAGTATGACTCAAATAATTGCGCATATCTTTTTATTATCTTTCGCCTTTGGGACTCAGCTTCTTTCGCCTGTAGTGAGTACAAAACTCACGGGTGTCGGATTCTATAAACTAGGAACCTCAATTGTTCTTAGCTGTCTGGTTTTGGGGCTGGGGGTAGATTATTTCATGCACCCAGGGATCACTCCTGTTGAAGGGTGGTGTTACGGACTATTGATCCTGAGTAATATTTTAACTCATTTTTTACATCGGGATGAGAAGTCCTGGTTAATGTGGGTGATTTATGTTTTTCAGATCATCATTTTTTGCGTGTTATCTTTTAATATTTTTGGTTTTAATTCAAGTTGGATCATGTTTTTTTTCTTAACTATGATGCTTTTGGGAATCAGTAACTTTTCAATGATACTCGGGCATTACTATCTTGTTGTGCCAAAACTTTCAGAGGAACCATTAATTTATTCCCTTCATATCTTCTGGGTCGTTATTTTTCTTAAAATCATTTTTTCATTTTCGGTTATCTTTTCTGTTGGGTTTCCCTATTTAGAAGAGGGAACGGTTCTTGGTGACGGTTACGTCTATAACTGGCTTTTCATTGGTATGCGTTACTTGTGGGGTTATGTCGCTCCATTGGTATTGAGTTTTTTTACTTTTCGTCTCTGTAAACTTCGTTCAATTCAAAGTGCAACTGGCGTTCTTTACATCGTAGAGTTTTTTGTTATTGTGGGCGAACTTATTTCAGTTTATCTGATGGCCAAACATGGATTATCCGTATGATGGAAATACAAATGACTTGCAGCAATTGTGGCTCGAGTGTTGATGTCTTGCCAGATCATCGCGCTTTAAAAGTAGAGTGTGATATTTGTAAACACATCCACGAAACTCAATTTACGAAAGATCAGGAAGAGGGGATTCTTAAAGAGTGCCCGGTTTGCGCCCGCATGGACTTTTACAAACAAAAGGACTTTAATCGAAAAATTGGAGTTTTTCTGTTCGTGGTAGCTGCAGTTCTGTCCATCTGGACCTATGGTCTAAGTTTAGTGGTGCTTTACTTACTGGATCTTTTTCTTTTTGGAAGACTGGCGATGGTGGCCGTGTGCTACAAATGTCGGACGAACTTTCGCCAGGTAAAAAATATTGAAGAGATAAGGGATTTTGACCACGAGATGAACGATAGGATTGTGTATTCAGACCATGACTTTAAAGGTAAGCCCCTATCTCATTAATATTTGAATTTATGTCTATAGAAATTGTTTAATTCTTTGCGCTTTTAGAGCTGTCTGTGCTATAATGACTAGGCTTAATTATTTAATTTAACAGGAGATCGTTCTTATCGAACCCCCGGCAGAATTCTTAGTTTTACATCTTTTACTTCTTCAAGAACATAACTTATGAGTACCGACCAAGAGATTTTGATTCTTATGGTTTTACTTGTGTTGTCTGGTTTCTTTTCTGGATCGGAAGCTGCACTCTTATCATTGCCCCATGAGAAGGCCAAACAAATTGCCGAAGAGCATGGACTAGATTCCTGGGCAATGAAAAAGTGGCTCCAGATGCCGAATGATTTATTAACCACCATTCTGGTTGGAAATAATTTCGTCAACATTTTAATTGCATCACTTTCGACCAATATCGCAGAAAGATTTTTTTCAAATGATGCCATCGCAATTAGCGTGGGTATCACTACGATGGCGATCTTGCTTTTCGGAGAAATTGCCCCCAAGACAGTGGGACGGGGACATGCTGAAAAACTTGCTCCGATGGCAGTGCTTTTGCTTACGGCGTTTTATTATTTAATGTGGCCGATTGTTAAGGCCTTCACAAAAATCATTCAATTAGTTCTGGGAAAAAATGCCAACGTAAGAAGCAGGGCAGTGACGAGAGACGACTTGGAGGTCATGGTTGAAATGGCCGAAGAAGATCGTACGATTGATGCCAAACACTTAGATCTTTTGACGTCAATTCTGGAGTTCCCGTCAATTAAAGTTAAAGACATTATGGTTCCGAGAACTGCGATAGAAGGTATCAAAAGCAGGAGTAATTTTTTAGACGTGATAAAGGTCGTAAGAGAAGTGGCTCACAGTCGCTATCCTGTTTACAATGAGGATTTAGATGACGTTTTAGGATTTTTACATGTTAAAGATCTTGCCTTCATGCAGACTGATGAACAGAGAAGTTTTGATATTACTAAATATCTCAAGCCTCCGTTTTTTGTGTATGAACACATGAAAATTCAGGCGGTCTTTGACCATATGAACCGCAAAAAAGTTCACCTGGCCTTAGTCAAAGATGAAAATGGTATGGTCGTTGGTATGTTGACTCTTGAAGATATTATGGAAGAAATTTTTGGGTCCATACAAGATGAACATGATGATGATGCTGATCTGGTTCCTGGAGTTGAGAGCGAGGAAGGAGTTCTGGTGCCCTCCACTATTACATTGAGAGATCTTTATAACGAATATGACGTTGAAATTCCCCTGAATGATAACTACTCGACACTCAATGGTTTTCTGATGGATCAGCTTGGAAATAGTTTCCCCAAAAAAGGCCATATCATTATTTGGGATGGTTTTTCCTTTGAACTCGTCAGGGTTAAAGTTTCCGAAATAAAAGATGTGAAAATAAAGTCGACCTCTGGTGTCCATTTACGTGAACCTGATAAAAAAGATTCCAACGACTCGCGCGGTAATGACCATCATAAGGCGATGGGTGCAAAGTAGGGCATGAGCGATAAAGTTTATTCTGTTTGTGTTATCGGAGGGGGATCGGCAGGGACCATGGCCGTTCTTCGAACAATTTTAAATAATGATGAATGCTTATTTTTTCCCGGCAGTCCACAGAACAAGAAGAGATC
>CAXNNO010000120.1:0-6935 GCA_964203555.1 Bacteriovoracales bacterium | reverse complement strand
GGCCTCATCCACAGTATTAAACATTCCCAAACTAACCCTGTACCAAACCCCTTTATCTTCGATCTTCACCTCGTTGATGATGGGGTTATAACCACGAACACTGAAACCTTCTGCAAATTGTTTCGCATCATCGACGGTATTGTAAGAGCCTAGTTGAATTGTAAATTTCCCGGTCATCCCGGAATTAAGAGGTTCGGGCCCAACTGAATTATTTGTCGGGGCCTTGCTCATGGCCAGTGGTTTTTCTTCTACTGAAAACTTCTCAAGCTCATTCGTTAATCGGGATTTGGATTCATCCATCATTTTTTTTAATTTTTCATCGTCTGTCAGTTTTGCATCCTGAGAAATAGTAGCATCAGCATCCTCTTCGACGGCCGATTTCAACTCAACAGCTTTAACATCCTCAACTTTGAGGCCCGAATCAGTGAAAGCAAGCTTTCGACCCAAACGAATTCCAAGAGTAAAACTCGTAATGATCAACACCACCACAAAGATTAAAACGAGGACGATTTCTTTTTTTTCAAAAATGATGACTTTATTATTTTCTTCCATAGCATTATTTTAAGGGCTTACGCTACTTTGCGCCACACTTTTTCAAATCCGAACGAATTACTCCAGTATCCCCCACCCTTCTGGTTAGATCTCAACTCCTGAACTAAAAATCTATTGCCACAAAGGAGGCATTTTATGAAAAAGCTTTTTAAAAATGAAAAAGGTCAGGGTGTTATGGAATACGTGATTATTTCCGGTCTCGTAGGTATCAGTTGTCTTGTTGCCGTTCGACAGCTCGGAGAAGTCGTTAAAAAGAGAATAGAAAACATGAAGTCCCACATTTCAGATGAAATCGTCCTAAAAGACACGAAGTAATGAAGGTTCTCCCATGGCTTCTGGCCATTTCGACACTCATTTTGGTTATGATTGAGACGGTGGCCTTTCACAAGGCCACCGTCTGCAGACAAGAGGCCTGGCTCAAGGCAACTGAACTCAGAACACGCACTCTTTTAGGGAAGTCAGAAAACAGTCAGCGAGATTTTCACTATGGTTGCCGAATAATTTTAGTGGGACAAAAAGAAAGTATCACCTGGCAACGCCTTCCAGGCCTCAAGAAATACTCTTTCGATCTTCCTCTCAAGGGACATTTATGAACCAAAAAGGGGAAATTACACTTCTGGCCAGTATTCTTATCCTTTGCCTGGTCAGTATAGTTTTATTGTCGGCCTTGGAACTCAGCCGCTCATACAGAGCACTCGAAAAAAGAACCCACCTCTTTTTATGTGTTAAGGAAACCAAGGGTGAACTTCATCATTTAATGAAATTCATGGGTCGCTCCAACTGGGGAATAAAAAATCTAAATCGTGCTGCCCTCATCATGATGTTTATTCCGGGGGGGCAGGGTCTATCAATGAATACCCAAAAGCTAAAAAAATTCATTCAACGTTCGCAGGAAGTCAGATTGATTTCCTACCTCGCAAGTTTAAAGAAACTTCAATCAAAAAAATGTGCACTCGATCCAAGGATGGTTAAAACTCCATTTAAGCTCGGCCCTCAACTGGTTCAAAGAGATAAGGAAGGTGCATTAATTTTAAGGGAGAAAATATGGAGCTATGGTTTTTTTTCAAAACCTTATTTTATAAATCTAAAAGTCGAAGCAGCGAATTGGGAAATAATAAAACCCAAGATTCACTACATTTCAGAGGAGAAAATGGCGAGGTTATCCTCCCACTTATTCTGATAATGGCAAGTGCCAGCCTCCTCTTTGGAAGCCTTTTTTGGCTAAATAAACATTTTGAATACAAGACAAAGGAGCACTTAAGTGATTTTACAAAAAATTGGAATTCTCTTCAAAAAAAATACCAAGACTAAACTATGGTGGGCCAAGCTTGCAATCTCACTTGTTCTATCAAATATTTTCTTTTTCATCCTGTTTTCCGACGACTCAAAATCAACGACCGAATTCCAATCCGGAATACCCGAAGGGTGGGTAGAGGTTGAGTTTGAAGCACAACTCCTCACTCCGTTTCAAACTGGAAAAAAAGTATTGATCGTTCAGAGAAGTTCAAGAAAAAAACTTGAGGGAGTGCTACAAGCTCCAGGATCTGTTGAACACGGAAGAATTACAGTTCTGGTGAGAGAAGATGAGGCCAGTGCTTTATTTTTGCATCATACATGGGAAGTTCTTCCCTATTTGAAGAACCTGACATTTGCGTCGATTAAAAAGGAACACGCCCATGAAATTCGTTATTAGTCTTCTGTTTTCAATTAATGCCTTTGCCTCCCCAATTCATCTTTATTATGAGGGAGATCTGAACGATGCACTCATATACAAGGATATCCTTGTTAAAGAATACATGATTCCAGAAGAGCTTATTGCAATGGGATACTCGAAAAAATGTGAGCAAATAAAAGGAAAAGGTAAATTAGACCTGTGCTTAAAAAGCAACGGAGACCTTTATCTGGTCTCCGTTGATAGAGAATTCATTACTGAATCATTACAAGTTTTCCAGGCCCCATAGGAGCACTTATGAATTACTTAGTAGCGACTTTCTTAGTTGCTTTCTTCGCTGCAACTTTTTTTGCCGCAACTTTTGGAGCTGCTACTTTTGGTGCAGCAAACTTACTGACCTTAGGAGATCCCTCTTCATGGACAGCAAATTTAGGTGTAGTACCTTTATTTCGGTTAGCGGCTTTTCTTTTTGCACCCATAGCTCTGTGCTTAGCTTTACGACGGTTTTCAGTTACTGCGGTTCTAGAAGCCATAAATATCTCCTCAGGGAAAAGTCTTAATTTATCAAATTTGAAGCTCCTCAATGTAACGATAACCCTTTTATTTGTCAAAGTCTTACTGGTGTTGCCTGTTGCGTCATTGGCAGCGGATTCGGTCAGTGACATCATTTTGGCCAAGGGAGAGCAAAAGGAGCTTTCCATAAAAATGCTAAAAAACTTTTCCGTCGGCAATAAGGAGGTCATTTCTTACAAATTGATGCCCAAGCAAGGGAAAATCCTCATCAAGGGTAAGAAAGTAGGATTTACCGACCTGGTAGTGTGGACGTCAAAAGGAAAGGAGATTTACAGCATCTACGTTCTTTCAAAACAAAAATTCCTTAAAACTTTTCAACTGGCGGAAGCCCTTAAGAATTTAAATCTCTCAATAGACATTAAAGGCCCAGTCATGACGGCCACCGGAACTTTAAGTGATTTTGGAGATTATCTCTATCTTCAGAAGATTAAAGGCCAATTTCAGGACCAGGTTTTCTTCAAAATAACCCTGGATCCAAAGTTAAGAAATCACATCATCGCCCAGGTCTATAAGAAGTTGTATTCAAACGGCTTTTCGTCAGTTAATTGTCAGGCAGACTGGATGGACATCATGTGCTTTTACGAAGGCCAGAATAACGATGTCCTCCTTAAACAACTGGCGGGGTTTTACCGCGTTTCATTTGTTCAACAGGACTCAAGACTCAAGCATAGAAATTATCGCTTAAAACTAAAACTAATCCAACTCGAACAAATGGATGGAAGGGAAATCAATATTGGCATGGATAAATTAACAGCTTCTGTGAATGACTTGTTTAACTTTGGACTGAGAAGCCTTATAGAAAAAAATGTTGTGGCCTTGGGCCAATCTAAAACGGAACTTTCATCTCTCGCCGAGCCTGAAATCATTGTTAATATTAATAACTCGCAAATCATAGAAATCGGCTCACAAATCCCCTACCAAAACTTAGGAGTACAAGGGGCGACAGTCCTTGCTCCCATTGACTGGAGATTTGCGGGTCTAAGGATAAAAACGAAGATTACCGAATCATATGGAAAACTCATGCTTGATTATGAGACAGAATTTTCAAGCCCCGTTGAGAAGGCCATCAGTGGAAGTAAAGAGATCTCCTCAGCACTCCTGGAGCTTGGGGAGCCGCTTAAGATCTTTCAAATTGCCTTTCAAACAACCACGAAGGAGCGTCTGGGCATTCCATTTATTTCCGAGATTCCCATTCTAAAACATCTATTTGAATCGAAGTCGGACCAGAAAACCTATAAACAGATCTATGGTTACGTAGTTCTTGAAGAAGTTGAATAATGCTAAGTTTATTTAAAGAGCAGGAAGCACCCCTATCAAATGAATGTGCCCAATTGAGAGCAAGAGAGCTTCTTGTTTCCTCACTTAATAAAGGAATCATTCCTACTTGGGAGATTTTTTTCCAGGAGTTACCGGCCTTAAGTGAGGCCGAAGTTTTGGAGATCATTAAAAAAAGTTTTCTTCAAATGACGGAGTGGCCTTTTTTGGATGAAATTCTCAAAGAGGGAACAGAATTTTTCTTCCACGCTCCTGATAAAGTCCAGAGACTCACTCTTAGTGGTGAAAAGTTTAATGAATCGGTTCCTCTCTCAAATGAAGACTGGCAATTATGGCTCGAGATTTTATCGATACATTTTAAACAAAACTGGAATGTGCAACAACCTTTTGCAAGTTTTTATGGAATGTTATCCGGAAAAAGATTCAGAATGAGTCTTATCCATGGCTCAACTTCGCCGGAGGGAACTTCAAAACTAGTTTTAAGGGCCCTTGCACCAAGTCCTCACCCATTATCCTCATTCGGAGAAACTAAACTTTTAGAAGAACTTGTTTTCAACAAAAAAAATATTCTCATCGCAGGATCAACGGGATCGGGGAAGACCTCCCTTCTTACAAGTCTCATCAATGTGATTGCCAATGAAGAACATCTCGTGATTCTGGAGGACACTTATGAAATTCTGACGCCGCACCCTCATCAGACCAGATTTCTAGCAGGAAATACGACTGAGACATCTCTTAAGTCCTACTTGTCTTATTCCCTGCGCTTGAGTCCAGATCGTATCATTCTGGGTGAAATGAGGTCTCACGAGGTCATCCCTTTTCTTCTAGCAATGAACACCGGCCACAGAGGGTTAATGGGAACGATTCATGCTTCGAGTGCCGTTGATGCTCTTCACAGGACAGCACTTTTATTTTCTTTATTTGCTGGGGAAGCAAATCTCAGTTTTGAAAAGATTATGGAGCTTATCTGCAGGAATATGGAATATGTGGTGTTTATGGAAAATAAAAGAGTAAAGGAAGTTATAAAGATTCTTGGTTCTGAGAAAGGTATGCCTTTCTTTGAGACCATCTACGGCCTCAAAGAAAGTGCAGAAAAATTTAATCTCTTTTGAGTTTCTTATAAGTAATTCGCTGTGGGATATCTGCTTTATCGCCAAGACGGCGACGAAGATCTTCATGATAATCCTGAAAGTTGCCCTCAAACCAGGTCACTCTTGAGTCGCCCTCAAATGCAAGCATATGAGTGCAAATTCTATCCAGGAAATAACGATCATGGGAAATCACCACAGCGCAGCCTGCGAAATCAAGCAAGGCCCTCTCAAGCGCCTGGAGTGTATTCACATCAAGATCGTTGGTCGGCTCATCCAATAAAAGAACATTTCCTTCTTCCTTAAGCATTTTTGCCAGGTGAACACGATTTTTCTCACCGCCCGAGAGTTCTTTAATACGCTTGCCCTGATCATCTCCAGAAAAGTTGAATCTCGAAATATACGCACGAGCATTCACTTCCCTGTTACCAAGTTTTAGTAAATCAAGGCCGCCTGAAATTTCTTGAAGAATGGTTGAATCACCATTCATTTCACGAGACTGATCAATATAAGAAAGTTTTACAGTTTCACCGACTTTAAAAGTTCCGGAATCCGGTTTTAGCTGGTCGGTAATCATCTTAAAGAGAGTTGTTTTACCGGCGCCGTTGGGACCAATGACTCCAACAATTCCACCAGGCGGAAGCTTAAATGAAAGATTCTCATAGAGAAGCTTTTCACCAAAGGCCTTGGAAATATTATTCGCGTCAATAACAACTTCTCCAAGGCGAGGTCCTGGCGGTATGAAGAGATCGTTTGTTTCATTGCGCTTCTCTTTCGTTTCCTGAAGCAATTTTTCATAATTGGTGATACGAGCTTTAGATTTTGCCTGGCGGGCCTTGGGAGATGAACGAATCCACTCCAACTCTTCCTGCATTTTTTTATGACGTTGAGATTCTTGCTTTTCTTCTGTCGCAAGGCGATTTGTTTTTTGCTCAAGCCATGAGGAGTAATTTCCTTCCCACGGAATCCCGTGCCCGCGATCAAGCTCAAGAATCCAGCCGGCAACATGATCAAGGAAGTAGCGATCGTGGGTAATGGCTATAACAGTACCCTTATAGGCCTGAAGGTGTCTTTCTAACCACAGAACTGTCTCGGCATCCAGATGGTTGGTCGGCTCATCCAGAAGAAGAACATCTGGCTCAGAAAGAAGGAGGCGGCAAAGTGCCACTCGTCTTTTTTCACCACCGGAAAGAATTCCGCACTTCTGGTAAGAAGGTGGGCAACGTAAGGCCTCCATTGCAAGTTCAAGACGAGAATCCAGATCCCAGATGTTCTGGGCATCCATTTTATCCTGAAGTGAGGATTGCTCATCAAGAAGCTTATTCATTTCATCATCGCTCATTTGTTCGCCGAGCTTCATATTCACGTCTTCATATCTCTGTGCGATGGCGACTAGCTCAGCGAGTCCTTCCTGAACAACTTCTTTGACCGTTTTATCCGGATTCAGCTGAGGATCCTGCTCAAGGTAACCAAAACTGACACCTTTTGATGCATTCACATCTCCGAGGCAATCCTTATCAACTCCTGCAATGATTTTTAAAAGTGATGATTTACCAGAACCGTTCAAACCGAGGACACCAATTTTGGCGCCGTAAAAAAACGAAAGAGAGATATCGCGAAGAACTTGTTTCTTCGGGGGATAAACTTTTCCAACTTTATGCATGGAAAAGATAATCTTGTGACCACCTGACATTGGGACTTCCTTTTAATTTTTGGAAATCACATTAAAGCATAGAAGATCCCTAAATGTCTAAGGTGCACTTACATAAGATTCA
>CAXNNO010000119.1:0-6970 GCA_964203555.1 Bacteriovoracales bacterium | reverse complement strand
TTCAATTAGAAATTCAACTGGAAACTTTGGGCACCAAAGAGGCCCAGGTTCGATGTTTCCATCATGGTGAGGAAAAATCGTTTATGGATTTATTGTCTCGCTTAAAAGAGTTAAAATCATCTCATAACTATAAAATAGTTAATGAACTCACAGATGTGGGCCATGTTTTAAAGCTTGTAGCTCAATAAAACCAGGATAGATAATGCTTTTTTCACGCTTAACCCTTGCTACTTTTTGGCTGATCACTCTTGTTGTCTCATCTTGTGCTCCCATACAGCGCAGAATGCCGGTTTCTAAGGCGACAAAATTAAATTCTGTAACAGATTTCAGTCCGGTCAGAAAAAAAATAGCTTTGTTACCCTTCTATAACGAGTCTCCAATGGGAGGTGATGATCTGGCCATCATTGCCACCGAGGAATTTCGAAAGGAAGCTGCCAAGTCCCGGGAGTTTATTTTTGATTCAGAAGCGGAAACTATATTTGGTAATTCCAAAGAAATTTATGCAGGTGGTGGGATAAAACTTGCTCAATTGGCCAGAAAGGCAAAGTTATCAGGTGTGAATATCGTTGTTTTTGGACGAGTCAAAGAGGCGCGTGTTCGCCAGAAGCGGGATGAAATTGGTTTAGTAAGAAAGGTAAAATCTCTGGCAGAAACAATTGTAGAAATCAAAGTCTATGACGTTCTATCAAACAAGGAACTCTTCTCAGAAAGTGTAGAGGGTAGCACCTCTGATGATAATTTGCGCCTCTACAATGCTGAGTCCGAAGATAACCTCGCCTTACGTCAAAACCTTTTAAGATATTCCGCAAAAGTTGCGATCAGGAAGATCACTCCAAAGATTGTTAGAGTTGGTTCCCGTCTGGATTGGATGGGCAGGGTTGCCAAAATCATAGGGACAAGAATTTATATTAATGCAGGTAGATCCTCAGGTCTAAACTTGGGTGATATTTTAAAAGTGATTACTGAAGGGCAGGAGATATTTGATCCGGAGACTGGTGCTATGATCGGAATGTCCCAGGGAGATGTCAAAGGAAGTCTTGAGGTGGTGGATTACTTCGGACAGGATGGAGCGGTTTGTAATTTGCACTCAGGCGGTTCTGTTACAGAGGGTGATTTTGTTCAATTATATTAAATGACATCAACCATAAAAAAACTTCCCTTTCTTGTCATTTCGTCATCCCCCTATATGAGGGGGATTTTAAAGTTTGTTCTTGAGACTATGCTTCACACAGAGGTTATCGAGCTTGAGTCAGAAGAGAAGGGTCTTCTGTTTCTGAAAAATCTAGAAAACTTACCCAGTATTATTGTTTACGACTACACCTCTAATGCCTATCTCCTGGAAGATTTTATCGGGCATCTTAAAGAGTTCTCCAAGAATGTTAAGATTATTATCCTGGTCGATAAAATCCGGGAAGAGGGAAAAGATCTTTTGAAAGATTTTCATCAAATGGTATTGATGGATGAATCGACATTACCCATTGCTTTAATTGAAGAATCCAAGAAAATATTTTCGAAGTCCCCTTTTCTCAATCAAGAAATTTATTGCAGAGTGGATATTGATTTCCTTTCGATCCTTGATGGAATTAACAAGAATCTCTACATAAAAATTGGTCATGATAAATTTGTAAAATTATTTAATGAAGATGACACCACGGATATTCTGGACATTAAGAAATATAAACTAAGAGGAATCGATTACTTATATCTTAAAAGAGATACCGCGGACTGGGTGCTTGGACAGATTAATAATCAAATTGATGTTTTTTTAAAAGCGAGTAATTTTCGATTCGTTTTGAGGGGAGGAAATGATTCCCCTGTTAAAAGATTTGAACAAAAAATATTAAGAATTGATGATGAAGTCCATGTTGATAAGGATTTCAAAGAGACCATCTCGAAGGCAATCGATCAAGTGCGATCGATTGTAGAAAAAGAGGCGAGAATTGAAAATTTACTGAGTGTTTTAAATGATAAAGATGAACATTTGGCTTTTTTTGCTCAAAAAATGAAGCTTACGGGTTTAATATCCTGTGCTCTGGCACGTGAGTTAGAATGGATTTCAAGACCAACAATGGAAAAGTTGGTTTATGCTTCTGTTTTAAGTGATATAACCATGGCCGCAAGACTTAACCTTTTGAAGATTTCGAGTATCAAAGAATTCGAAAAAATAAAGCATACTCTCAGTGAAGAGGATCAGAAATACTTCATATCTCATCCCAAAGATGCCGCTAACCTTATAAAACGATATTTTACATCTGCTCCACCTGATACCGAATCTCTGGTCCATCAGCAGCATGAAAGTCCTGATGGAGCTGGTTTTCCCCAGGGGCTAAGGGCAGAAAAAATATCTCCCCTGTCAGCATTGTTCATCGTTGCCACTGAATTTGCCTATTATTTTCTTCTTGATGAAGATCCGAGTGTGGATGATTTTTTATTGAAAGCTCATAGTCGTTATGATTACGTGAATTTTCGAAAAGTCATGAAAGCGTTGATGAAAATAAAGAAAAAATAACTATTATTCTGAATGATACTTATTGGTAATCAATCGGGTCCTGAACTTCGGCCTCTCGAAATCCCCTCAATCGAAGAGCGCATGAGTCACAAATCCCACAGGCCTTGTCTGAGTTCTTATAACATGACCAACTGAGGTTAAATGGAACTCCAAGCTTCATCCCCCGATTAACAATGTCCTTCTTTTTAAGGTTGATAACAGGAGTTATGATTTCAATATTCCCGGCCTTAGTACCTTCCTTGATCACTTTATTAAATGCCTCATAATAGGCAGGCCTGCAATCTGGATATCCCGGTGAATCCTCATGATTGGCGCCAATATAAAGTTTTGTGGCACCAACGGCCTCTGCCCAGGAAACGGCGAGCGAGAGGATAATTGAATTCCTAAAAGGTACGTAGGAATCTGGTATTAAATTGGATTCCCCCTGATAAGTTTTAACATCGATTTTATCGTCAGTGAGGGAGCTTCCACCGATTTGCTTTAAAAATGTCATATCTATGATCTTTCGATCCTTTTCCTGAACTTGATAGAAACGGGCAATATCATCGAAAGATCTTCTTTCTCGGCTGGATGTTTTCTGTCCATAATTCAAGTGAAGAAATGAAACCTGGTTATTGCCAGCAAAGGCTTCTCCCGCACACACCAGAGAATCCATTCCCCCACTCAATAAAACGATTGCTTTGTTCATTATGTGTTCTCGCAAAATTCACTGATTGTCGCTTCAATAGACTTAACTTTTTTTGAAGCATTTAATTTCTTAGCTTCCAGACCACCATCTGTCTCTTTAACCATTGTATAAAATTTAATTTTGGGTTCTGTCCCGGATGGTCTTAGGAAGAGTTTGTTACCTGAGGCAAAGGTAAAGCTCAGCACATTGCTCTTAGGAAGCAGAATGGTTGATGTTTTTTTATTTTTAAGGTCAGTTGAAATTGATGTTTCATAGTCCTCCTTAGCAACGATCTCTTCACCGGCAAAGTGGGTCTCAGAATAATTCCTGAAAAAAGTCATGATTCGATTAATTTTCTGTGCTCCCTGGATACCTTCGTAGTCCTTGGATAAAAGTGATTCATGAAAAAAACCGAATCTGGAATATATTTCGTCCAGAGTATCGATTAAAGTCATGCCTTTTCTCTTGTAGTAAAGAGCAGCTTCAGACATGAGGGCCATAGAACTCACACCATCTTTGTCCCTGGATTCTTTATGAGGCATGTAACCGAAGGACTCCTCGCTGGCGAAAACGAATTGATACGAAGATTTCTTATCTTCAAGCTCCCGGATGAGTCCGGCCATCCATTTAAATCCTGTAAGCGTATCAATGACTGTGCCCCCAAAATGTTCAACAATCGCATTTTGAATTGGTGAGGTCACAATTGATTTTATGACGAGTGCATTTTTAGGTAGAGATTTTTTTTCCGCTTTGATCGAGAAAACATAGTAAATCATTAAGGCACCAATCTGATTTCCGTTCAGAATGACCGGCTTCCCATGATGATTGATGACCACTCCGAGGCGATCCCCGTCGGGATCGGTACCATAAACAATGTCTGCCTTTACTTTAAGCATATGCTCGATCGCCATTGCCAGGGCATTAGGGTCTTCAGGGTTGGGAGATTTTACTGTAGGAAAATTTCCATCGGGCCTTGCCTGTTCAGGAATAGAGTAAAAATGACTAAAACCAAGCCGTTTGGCCACTTCGTTACACGGAATTTCGGCCGAACCATGGAGAGCGGTATAAACAATGCCGAGTTCGGGGCCGTGTTCTTTACATAAATCTAAATCCTGAATAACTTTTTTCTCAATGACTTCATAAAAGGCGTTATCAACTTTTTCATCTGTCCATTCGATGAGCCTGTCCTTCAGAGCTTCGTCAAAATTCATGTACTTAATTTCATTCCAGTCTGTCAGGCGGTTGTATTCACTTATAATTTCATGATCAACAGGTGGAACCACTTGTGCCCCGTCATTCCAGAAGGCCTTGTAGCCATTATAGATCGGAGGATTGTGGGAAGCCGTGATCATAACGCCACAACTAGCACCATAAAAACGGATGCCAAATGAAAGGATGGGAGTTGGGGCTAATTGACTAAAAATGTAGGCCTTGATTCCGTTTGCCGCGAAAACGCAGGCCGCTTCCATGGCAAATTCTTTTGAGAAGTTTCTTGAGTCATAGGATAAAACGGCACTGCCACCACCCAAAGATTTCTTCACATTGTTTGCCATGGCCTGAGTTGCCCGACGAACATTGTATTTATTCATTCGATTTGGCCCCATACCCATGGGAGCACGCAATCCGCCGGTCCCGAACTCCAGATCCCGGTGGAACCTTTCATTGAGTTCAGATTCGTTCTGACTTATGTCGGCCAGTAGACCAAGAATTTCATTTCGGTCGCCTTCACTAAAATAAGAGTTATTTCCCCAGCTTTTGGCGTTTTCAATAATTTTCTGATCCATAGGTTTTTCCTTAGGTTTTATTCCCCACAAAGGTACGGAGCAAGAAGGAAAAAGTCAAAAACAATGCGTTGCGATATTCTCATTCTCACTTGATACATACTGTTTCAAGAACTAGAATACGCCGATGGCTAATCCAAAAAACAAACATCCTAAAAATATACTTGGCCCCTTTTACTGTACAGACCCTGATGACGACGGGGGAGAGGGTTGCATTGCCTGTAACGTTTGTTATTCGGGAGCTCCAGAATTTTTTGCAGAAGATGATAATGGTAACGCCTACATCAAAAAGCAGCCAGTAACTCCTGATGAAATTGCTCTTTGTGAGGAGCAAATGGATGCCTGCCCCGTGAATTCGATCGGAAAAAACGGTTAAGATTTTTTACAAAAAATTCAAATTCCCTTTAGACTATTTATGTAAAGATTCTAAAAGGGGAATTCATGAATCCAACAGTTATTCAGCTGGCAGCGACGGTTATTTTCGCCATAGCCATCGTTCACACATTTTTAGTGAGTAAATTTGCGCACATTGCACACAAGTATCCCGAGGGATCCATGGGCGAGAACTTCTGGCATTTTATGGCAGAGGTTGAAGCCGTTTTTGGTATGTGGGCAGCGGTCTTTCTTCTTTTTATGATCGGTGTGAATGGATTTAATTCACCTGTTGAATATCTTGAGTCCTTGAATTTCACTGAGCCTGGATTTGTGTTCGTCATCATGGCAATGGCCGGAACTCGTCCTGTTATTAAACTAGCAGAAAAAATCATCGTTATCATTTCTCAACTTATTCCCCTTCCAAAGAAGATGGCCTTCTATTTTACTGCTTTGGTGATTGGACCCATTTTAGGCTCATTTATAACTGAGCCTGCAGCGATGACGGTCACGGCGATCATCTTACTTAAAAATTTCTATTCAAAAGAAATGAGTACAAAATTTAAGTACGCAACCATTGGACTTCTCTTTGTGAACGTTTCCATTGGCGGAACACTCTCTCATTTCGCCGCTCCTCCAGTTCTTATGGTTGCTAGTAAGTGGGGATGGGGCATGGGCCACATGTTCCTAAACTTCGGATATAAGGCAGCTATTTCTTGCGTCATTAGCTCACTGGTTATTTCATTCATGTTCAAAAAAGAACTTCTGGGAGATTTCCAGCTTCGAGCTGATAATACTCAGAAAATGCTTCCCCCTGTCTGGCTGACATTTATTCATGTTATTTTTCTTGCTCTCGTCGTTATGACTGCTCATCACATGGTCGTCTTCATGGGGATTTTCCTCTTCTTTCTTGGCTTCACAGTTGTCACAAAAGAATTCCAGGACGAAGTCCAGGTTAAATCTTCTCTCATGGTCGGCTTCTTTCTGGGTGGACTGATTGTTCTTGGTGGTCAACAGCAATGGTGGCTTCAACCACTAATTTCTTCGCTTTCTGATCAGGTTCTTTATTTTGGTGCAACTGCACTAACTGGTATTACAGATAACGCTGCATTAACTTATCTCGGTTCATTAGTTGAACTAACAGATTCAGCAAAATACTATTTAGTTGCCGGTGCTGTCACAGGCGGTGGTCTAACAGTGATCGCCAATGCTCCCAACCCTGCCGGATACGGGATTTTGAAAGATTCATTTGGGGCCGATGGTATCTCACCCCTTGGTCTTCTTAAGGGTGCCCTCTTTCCAACATTTATCGCTATTCTTTGTTTTGAATTTTTGTAGCTACTATTGGAGGGGCCTAATCAGGGCCCTCCCATACAAACCTTAAATTGTTCGCCGTTAACTGGGGATGGTTTTCGGCGTTTTCTTCCTTTCTAATGGCGTCTTTTATTTAACGCCCCTTTGCTTTTTCCTTCTCCTTTCAAATTCTTATCCATTCAATGCGTGAGCTATCAGCTTGCAGACAACTGCCCTCATGAAGAAAACAACTGATCAATTAGATTTGATACCCCCTTATTGTCCCAATTCCCAATGTCGATTTCATTTTGGAACAAATGATCTCTTTTACGTAAAAAATGGTTGGGC
>CAXNNO010000118.1:0-7017 GCA_964203555.1 Bacteriovoracales bacterium | reverse complement strand
TTCCTGAATAAATCCATCAGAGAAATAAGGTCATGGACCTGCCGATGCCCCCTGATAGTCAACAAGCTTGGTCGAGTATAGTTTTTAACCAGAGAAATATCATTTTTAACTTTCCTTAAGGCATCTGCCCCAGATTTGTACAAGCTACTGGCAATAGAAGAATTGAGTGTTTTTTGATTTAAACCTCTTAAAGACCTCGTCTCAAGAGGAAGATCATAGGAAGCGAGAATCCTCTTGGTATTGGCATCCAGAAGAATTGCACTTCCGCTCCAGGAAACGGACCATTTGTGAATCAATGGCCGAAAGTGGACTCTTTTCAGATTGAAGGATAATTTTAGCCAAAGACCATCACGAATTATTTGAGAAGTGTTGGACCCTTCTTCATGAGATAACTGGAGCCAACGATGAAAGTCTTCCTTACAACCGCCGGTGCATTCAGCCACCTCATCTAAATTGATCGGTAAAGAAGTATGAAGAAGTTTAGCCCAGGATGAAGTCAGTGGAACAGTTAAACTCTCTGAGGTTTCCAATCCCATATCCGACCAGCTGAAACTATGGAGATCAATATCTGTTAGAATCAATAATTTTGAAAAAGAGTGTTCCTCCGAAAAAATGCGGTTAACAAAACGTTTAATTTTCTCCTTATTCACATTCAAGGTTAACACTGCTTTCCATGGCCCACTGGCATCTTTATTTATCGATTTAAAATGATGAGAATCAAGAAGCTGACCCAGGTTTAAAAAATCTCTGAACTCCTCGTCTCTATTAACATTTTGAGGTTTTGAATTTATCTGAGGGAATCTTTTATTAAAGAGTTCGAGGGCCTTGTGATTGAAAGATTTAAAATCATAATGAAGTTCAGCGGATAAATCCCCTAAGATATAAAGAACGGCGAGGTGGAGAAGGACCGGTCTTGCTTCTTCGGCTTTATCCACATCAATTGAGGACTCAACGGTTTTTTCAAATTCAACGCATGAAACCTCTGTTATGTAGGCAAAAGAAAGAATCAGGAGAAGAAAAAATCTCACTGCCTTACTTCCTCCACTTTCCCGTCAACAATGAAGGAGACAGAATTGGCATTCAGTAATTCATTTATTTTTGCCGCCATTTGAGGCGAAGGGCTCACGAGGAAATTATCATCTAGAGGCATGCGAGCACGGCCTTCGGCTGTATCAAAAATAAAATGAATCGGTACTGAACCTCGATAACTTAAAAGAATTTGTTTAATCTGCTGTAAAGAATAGGCATGAAGCTCATTCAGAGGAACATTCACTCTGACCGATGTCACGCGATCTTCTGATTCATCTTTTAATAGACTCATCTTCGTGGGGAAAAACTTTTTAACATCATCGCTTAAATTCACATAGCCTGACATGATGAGGGGCTCATCAATACTTAAGAACTTTTCAAACTCGGCAAAAATTTTGGGGAAGAAGAGGCATTCAATTTTGGAGTGTAGATCCTCTAGCGTAACGAAGGCCATTTTATCACCTTTCTTGGTGAGAATAATTTTGGCTTCAGAGATCATGCCGGCAATGATAACACTTCTTTTTGAAGGATCGTTTTCATCTTTCATTTTAGGATTATACCCCTCAGGTTTTGAAACTGTGAGCAATTCCTGGATTTGGGCGAGATTCATGGACGTTAATTTACTCATGATGTCTTTGTATCTCATTAAAGGATGACCTGAGACATAAATGCCAAGTAATTCAGCTTCAAGAGAGAGTTTTTGCTTTTCATCAAACTCAGCAGATTCAGAAATATTGAGCTGCTCTTCAGAACTCTGAGAGGCATCTCCCATGTCAAAGAGAGAAGTTTGTCCCATCAATTTCTCTTCTTGTTTTTTTTCAGCAAAAGAAACGATGAACTCCATGTTTTCAAGCAATGTTTTACGATTGAATTTTTCGCACGAATCAAAGGCCCCGACTTTAATCAAGGCTTCCATGACCCGTTTATTGACCGACTTTAAGCTTATTCTTTCACAGAAATCCACATAACCTTTAAAAGGACCGTTCTCCGTTCTCTCTCTTACTATATCATCAACGGCCCCCTCGCCGACTCCTTTAACCGCGCCCAGACCGAATCGAATGGTGTTGCCGATAACATTAAAAAGCCATAGAGACTGATTCACATCTGGAGGGAGAATATCAATATTAAAATCTTTTGCTTCCTGAATGTAGGACGTGATCTTGTCTTTGTTGTTGATCTCCGTTCCTAGTAGGGCGGCGAAAAATTGAGCAGGATAATATTTCTTTAAATAGGCCGTCTGATAAGCAACGACAGAATAGGCAACGGCATGTGATTTATTAAAGCCGTATTCAGCAAATTTCTCCATTAATTCAAAAAGTGCTATCGCTTTTTCTTCGTCGAACCCTCTTCCAACCGCACCCTTGCGAAAAATTTCCTTATGCACGGCCATTTCTTCGACGAGTTTTTTCCCCATCGCCCTTCTTAGCATATCGGCCTGTCCGAGTGAATAGCCGGCGACAACTCGTGCGATGTTCATCACCTGTTCCTGATATACAATAATACCGTAGGTATCTTTCAGAACAGGTTTTAGCTCCTCAAATGTGTAAATTTCAGGCTTCAACCCATGTTTGATCTCGGCAAACATCAAGTGCATTCCTGAACCCATTGGTCCCGGACGATAAAGAGCATTAATCGCGGTGATATCATCAATTGAATCTGGCTTAATTCTTTTACAAAGATCCTGCATACCACTGGACTCAAGTTGAAAGACTCCGACGGTCTTACCCTCAGAGACCAGTTGAAATACGGATTTGTCATGGTAATCAATATTTTCTATATCAAAGTCAATTTTAAAATCACGTTGAATAAATTTTGAGGCATTTGAAATAACGGTCAAGGTCTTAAGCCCAAGGAAGTCAAATTTCACAAGGCCAATTTTTTCCGAGAAATCTTTATCAAACTGAACGACTTGCTCACCCTTTGCTCCCCGAAAGAGAGGACAATAGGTCACTAAAGGTTCGTTAGTGATGATAACACCGGCCGCATGAATTCCTGCATGCCGATTGAGACCTTCAAGCCTTTTTGAAATTTGAAGGATTCGTCTGATTTTAGGATCATTGTCTTCTAATTCTTTAAGTTTTGGTTCCTTATCAATGGCCTCCTGAAGATCAATTCCCAACTGATCTGGGACAAGTTTGGCGAGAGTATCCGCTTCCGAATAGGGAAGAGAGAAAACACGGGAAACATCTCTTAGAACTGCTTTTGCAGAAAGTGTTCCAAATGTAATAATTTGCCCAACTCGTTCTTCTCCATATTTCTTGGTGACATATTCTATGACTTCCTGACGTCGATCCTGACAGAAATCAATGTCAAAATCCGGCATCGAGATTCGTTCGGGATTAATAAATCGCTCAAAGAGTAAATTGAAAGGGATTGGATCCACGTTGGTAATTTTTAAGGCGTAAGCAACAATAGAGCCTGCTCCCGAGCCGCGTCCCGGCCCGACCGGAATACCATTGGCCTTAGACCACTGAATAAAATCACCGACAATAAGAAAATAACCGGTGAAACCCATTTGTTTGATCAATCCAACTTCGACGTTAAGTCGATCCAGGTATTGCGGCTTAATTTCTGTTTCCCAATTTGGTTTTTCACGCAGCAATTTAAAATGAGGACCGTTGAATCTTTCATGAAGCCCTTCAAGAGACAATCGAGCAAAATATTCTTCCTCAGATTCCTTCGTTTTAATTTCAAACTTCGGAAGAAGATAGATTTGCTTACCTTTTTCGTCCTGCCACCGAATTTCCAGGTTACAGGCATCCGCTATTTTCAGGGTGTTATCACAGGCCTCCGGAACGTAATGAAAGGCCTGACGCATTTCCTGGGCGGATTTGAAGTAAAACTCAGTCGTGCTGAGTTTCATTCGTTTTTCATCTTCAAACGTTTTTCCTGTTTGAATACACATCAGAACTTCCTGAGCTGCAGCATCCTCTTTTGTGAGATAATGGCAGTCGTTCGTGGCAACTAACGAAATGGAATGTTCCTGGGCAAAGGCAATTATTTTCTTATTGACCTCGGCCTGCTCCGGAATCCCGTTCTCTTGAATTTCAAGATAAAAATCATCTTTGTAAATCTCTCGAAACTTCATCGCCGCCTGATAGGCGCGCTCGTCCTGACCTGTGAAGAGATTATATCCAACCTCTCCCTTTAAGCATGCGGTAGTGGCAATGATTCCCTCAGAGAATTCTCTTAAAAGTTCTACATCCGCTCTGGGTTTATAGTAGAAGCCCTCATGGTAGGCCTTTGATAAAAGTTTACAAAGATTTCTGTAACCAGTCAGATTTTTGCAAAGAAGAATGAGATGGTGAATCTGATGCCTTCCCTCTACTTCATCTTGCGAATCCAGAGTTTTGAGATTCTTTGGAGCTCGCCTGTCGTGTCTGGAACCAGGAGTAAAGTAAATTTCAGATCCTAAGATGGGTTTTATTCCCGCTTTAAGTGCTCGCGTGTAAAAATCAATTCCACCAAACATATTTCCATGATCGGTACATGCAATGGCGGGCATCTCATATTCTTTGGCCTTCTCAAAAAGATCTGAAAGCCTGATGGCGCCATCTAACAAGGAGTACTGTGAATGCAAATGCAAATGAGTGAAACTATCTTTTCTAGTGTTAAGAAAATCACTACCTAGGTAGGGGTTTTTCATATGAAGGTGTCCTCGAATAATTGTGTGTAATTTGCCCCTAGCTAATCATCTTTAAGGAGAAAAGACAAAATTAAGACCATGCATCTAAACATCATTCCGTGAATTCCTGCCTGTTTATAATAACGCCTGGCACAGACCGCTATAAATCACAGAGAAATCTTATTGGCCCCACTGCATTAAGGACGATAAAGTCCTTCTAAAATCATCGACTTTGGGATAGGAAAAAGCCTTAATTGAGGAGCCTAAATTTATGTTCACTGGACACAATTATACCCTGGCCGAAGAGTTATTGGAGGCGATCTGGTTTTTCAACAAAAAAGGCTGGTCACCGGCAACTTCTACGAATTATTCCGTTCGTTCTGAAATTAAAGATCAGTATATTATCTCTCGCTCCGGAGTGGATAAAAGTCGGTTTCAATTGTCAGATTTCATTTTGATCAATTCGCGAAGTGAAATTCTACCTCCGCACAACAGAACAGGAATCAAATCATCTGCCGAAACAGAGATTCATCTTGCTCTCTATGAAATGTTCCCAGAAATGAACTGCGTGCTTCACACTCACTCTGTTTCGGGGACTGTTCTATCTTATGAATTGATCAAAGATAAGGAAATCACTTTTGAAGGATTTGAAATTCTCAAGGGCCTAGAGGGTCATTCCACCCACGATCTTAAGGAAATCTTACCTATTGTTCCAAATTCCCAAAAGATGTCAGATATTTTGCATAGTATGAGTGGTCGCTTCGCTGGTAACGTACACGGGTTTCTTATTTCCGGGCATGGTCTTTATACCTGGGGAAAGAATATAGCTGAGGCAAAAAGACACATCGAAACTTTTGAATTTTTATTTGAGTGCAATTTGATGATGAGGAGATTTTAAGATGGCATTTCTTACAGTTCTAGATCCACAGACTCAAGAGATCAGTGACCCGAGTGAAATTAAAAAATTCATGAATGATCGCGGAATTATTTTCGAGCAATGGAAGGCTTCGATAGGCCTGAATGAAACAGACTCTCAGGAAACCATTTTAAAGGCCTACGATCATGAACTAGGTCCCTACATGAAAAAACACGGCTACCTAAGTGCCGATGTTATCAATGTCCATAAGGAGACTCCGAATATTGAGGCGATCAGAGGAAAGTTTCTATCTGAGCATACTCACTCAGAAGATGAGGTAAGATTTTTCGTAGACGGTGAGGGTCAATTTTTTTTCAATCTTTCTGAGCGAAAAGAGGTCTTCAAGCTTCTTTGCCAGAGGGGGGACTTCATCTCCGTTCCTAAGGGAGTCAACCACTGGTTTGATCTTGCACCGAAATACTATGTTAAGGCGATCAGAGTATTTCAGTCCCAAGAGGGTTGGGTTGCAAACTACACCAACAGTGGAGCTGAAAAGAAATACAATTTATGACAAAACTTTTTCTATTCGACATTGAGGGCACAACTACGGATATACGTTTTGTTCATGAGGTTTTATTTCCTTATGCTGCACTTCATTTGAAGGATTATGTCCTTCATCATCAAAATGAAAGGCCCATCGACCTTGCCATTCAGGATGTGAAGAAAACAGTCATGCAAGAAGAAGAAAGAACAATTGATTTGCCTGAAGTTATTGAGACTCTCCTCAAATGGACAAGAGAGGATAGAAAGCATGGCGCACTTAAAGAGATTCAAGGACACATTTGGGACTTGGGTTATTCAAAAAATGATTTCAAAGGTCATGTTTACTCAGATGTAAAACCCTATTTCATGCAGATACTGGCCACGGGCTCCAGGATAGGAATCTATTCCTCGGGGTCAGTGCATGCTCAAAAACTTATTTTTGGATATTCTTGTGACGGGGACCTAACCCCCATGATTTCCTATTATTTTGATACGAATATCGGTGGTAAGCGAGATAGAACTTCCTATACAAACATTGCCAGTGCCGTACATTTAACGCCTTCAGAGATTCACTTCTTCTCAGATATTCCGGAAGAACTTCTCGCGGCAGAGGATGCAGGGTATGCGGTGACTCAACTCCTCAGACCCGGGACGAAATCCTCAGATTTCAAGGGGATTTCTGATTTTAATTTTCTCCTGAAAAATAATTAACCTCACAGTTTTATATCAATACGTCATTTCAATTTCAGAGGTACTCAGGATGGGCGAGACACGAAAAATTATTTTTTTTGATGGAGTATGCGGACTATGTGATCAGTTCATTACTTTTATGGTTGATGTGGACAAAAACAATAGACTCAAGTTTGCGACTCAACAGGGGGATTTTTTCAATTCAGCTGAAATAAAATCCCTGGTGAGTCCAGAAATGGGTGAGAGTATTTTCTATCTCAAGGGTGCCAAAATC
>CAXNNO010000117.1:0-7067 GCA_964203555.1 Bacteriovoracales bacterium | reverse complement strand
CATTAACACAAATCTACACTGCCGGGCATGAGGTTATTCACTATCATCAAATTGAAGAAACTCGAAAGATGGAGGCGAAGGCCCTTTCTGACGGAGCGATAGCTCAGGCCTATTTTTTAAACTTTTACGGAAATTTCCTGGGAGTTTCTGCTGCATCTCTTGAAGGACTCTCCGTCGATATATCTGTGGAAAGGCAGCCTCTGTATGGGCTGGCCGACAGGATTGTGGGTTTCTTCTTTTCTGATCTCATCACAGAGATCCGGGATGGAGTGAATTCGAGCCGAGAGGATTATGAAGAGGTTTTAAATAAATACGGCTCATTATTTGGCTATATGATGCCAAATTCAAATCAGGTAAAAGTCAAGGCCCTTCAGGAAATTATTCCGGCCTTAGAAAATGCAAAAAACATTATGTTCGCCAAAGAGCTTGGTCTTGAAATCTCCTGGGATGAAATTCGCTCGGCCCTGCCATCGGCCAATAATCAGCAGATAAAAATCAATGCTCCAAAGATTCAGCGCGCGATAAAGAAGGCAAGACCAGATTATGAGGCCCTGACAGCAATCGGGAATCATCAGTTTTATGGTGTCAGTTTTGCCAGAAAACTTGATCTATCAAGATCAATAACACTGAGGCCAATTTTAAGCACTATTTCACTTGGTAACAGCTATAACCAGACTCAACAACAACAGCAGCAGTAAAGCTTGCTGAGGACATTATGAATCTAGAATTTCTGACAACCGATGTTCAATCGATCTCTTCCTTCCTTGAATACATTTTCATTGATGGAGGAAGAAAGAAGTATGCTCTTGAGGGAGTCATAAGACCTGTCATCTTTAATGACGGTATGAGTGGATTTGAATACAGAATGGAAGGAGCTGAAGGACTTTTACTCGTTGGACTCATCCTCGGAGGGACAGGTTATTCAATGAAAAGAGTTCTTCATTTTGAAGGACAATCAAAAGAGAGACATGACTATTTCGATATGCAGGGAGAGTTCACCTTTTCAGCGGAAAAAGAGGCACTAAGATCTTTGATCGTCGACTTTCATGAAATGGACCAAAAGTGTCCCATCCTGAATCATTTTTATAATTTCCTTTCGATGGAATATAAAAATGCAAAAGAAGGCCGATCCCTCACAAAAACCGCCCACTCAGTAGAAAAACTCCTTCGTCAAATGTACAGCTCGAGGAATCTTCATCTGGCCATTCAGGACAAGACTCAGGATGCGGCCATTACCAATATCTATCATAGAATACTTCAGGCCGAAAGTGATCCCGTTCTCACCTGGGAAGAAAGGCAACTTTTATTTTCAAATTACAAAAAAGAATTAAATGAAATTGTCAGCACAAAGATTCGGGCCCACAAACTGTCGAAAGCATCCTTTAAAATGAGCTTATTGTTAAAAAACATTGAATGTTTTTTAACAAGAGTGATCGCCCGTCCGTTGGACAATCTCCTGGGTCTCCTCTATCGGTATACCATCGGTAAGGTGATTTGGTTTTTTCAAACTGTAAAAAACAATCTGGGGTATTCAATTGCCCTCGCCGTTTACGGCCCCTTTACCTATTATTTTATCACCATGCCCATGAATCCTCACGCCATGCAGGCCGTTGGGAGAGTCAGATCAGCGTATCTACAAACGATGAATGAAATATCACGTCTGGTGGATTCATCGGATGTCGTGGTCAATGATTTTAAAAGTAAAGAGGCGATTGCAGCACCTAGAGCGGTCCTAAAAGAAGACATCAATAGTGACAGCATTTCAACCAAGATGGCGGCATCAGGCAATATCATTCTCCCATCAACCATCACTTCGGGTCAAATTCAACCCACGCAGATTGATCTGGGCAATGGAGGGACCGAAAAGGCGATGCCATCAATCCTCAATATGCTTTTAACGACTGATTCAGAACAAACAGATAAAACTCCCTGGTCTGAACGGATGAGTCACTTTAAGCAAATGCAGATTGCCTATGAGGAAAACATTGAATTTGCCTCAAGGATGGGACGACTGGAACAACTTGAGACTCAGTATAATTTTCCCATGCAAGTTGAAGCGGCGTGGGAAGAGATGGAGCGCTATAATCATTTAATTTTTAAGTTACGTGAAGAAAATCCTAATATGACGGCGAAAATGAAGCAGTTCCTCGTCAATGAGATTAACCGCACTCAGCAGCTTGAGCTTTATCTTTGGGACCGCATGGGTCGCTTTATCCTGGATCAAATTTACGTCATGCTCGATCAGGATCAGGAACAAAAAAGAAACAATTACTACGTTGGGCGCTCATTTGTCTTTATGGAGGAGATGACGAACATCCTTTCCTGGAGATATGAAAAGCTCAAGCGGCCCCAAGGATATGAGAAGATAGTAAAACTCTCAGCACTCTACAAGGCAAGCAGAAAGGAATTTGGCTCAGTGATGAGAAATCTTAACGCCAACTCAGACCTCTTTAAGCAAAAAGACATCTATAACACTCAAGAGTTCAGAGGCTACATGAAGCGCCAATGGGAAATTCTCTTTTTACAGAACGCAAAAGCTCAAGAGGCATCGAATATGGGTTTAAACATGTATATCTGGTCGGTTAGAAATACCGTCTGGGTTCTCCAATCTCTCTATTCAGCAAAACGTGAAGAAATAGCACTTCTCATTAAGCGAGATGTTTCAGGTAAGTTGTTAACTCCCTCCGAAATGCTGGGTAGGTCTAAGATATCAATGCTGTATGAAACAATGTTTCACAACCTCAACCTAGAGTACGTGGGGATCAGGGAAGAAATTAAAAATCACCTTGGAAGAGATATTGAATCCAATCAAAGAATGACCGTTATAGAAAATATCAAAGAATTTCTTTCTGATCGCGAGAAATTGGAAAATCCGGGAATGGCGTCAAATCAAAGTACTGCTGGGACAAAAATATGAAAAATAAAATCCTCACTGGCGCACTATTCATTATAACGACGGCAGGATATGTCGGCGCCCAAACAAATGAGAATGGTCCCCTTCAGATTGCTCAGTCAAGTAATCAGGGCAGTTTCCAGAATCAAAGTACCAATCAATCTCATCTTCTTCAGATGTCAGTGCCCCGTAAGAGCTTTGGCCGACGTCTTTTAGAAAATACGACTTTAGGTTATTATCAACAATTTCTGGGCGCCACTGCCAAAGGCCCCGGTTCTGAAACATATAATGTTTTCCAAGAGGGAGTTGATGCTCCTGGAACAGGCAGGGCGCCCCTGCAGTCGTTTCATGGAGTAAGTTTGCGGCATCAGTTAAGCACCAACTGGTCAATTGGAACAAGTCTTTCAATCGTTAATGGATACTCAAAAAAAGAAATTAAAAACTCCAATACTGAAGGGGATACTTTTTATAACGGCGCCGTGACGCAATTTTTTAATGCACGTGCCTTCGTAAGTCTTCCCACCCTTAAATTACCTGCGGGTAATATCTTTACAACTATCTCATACGAACACCCCACTTCCTCAATCTCCAAAGAAGATGAAATGCTTTGGGGTTGGGTCCTCGCTCAGTCCTTTGCCATCAAGCTTCCCGACATCAGATGGAGTGCAGGCTTAACCGGACAAGCATACAGGATCTATTACAAAAATAACGTCAAGGCCCCTCCATTTGCTCCGGAATTTGGGGGCATGCCGATTCAACTTCAAACAATGATCGTATCCGGCGGCCCCTACGTCAATTACCGGTTCTCAGACTTCTGGATGCTGGGGTCTGCCGTCACGTTTGATTGGGATCAAAGAGGAGACCAGAGTGGTTCACTTGAATTTAATAATAATTTATCTGATCGCGCACGAGTCAGTCTGACCTATTTTCCCCGAAGTATTAAATACCTTCAATCAGTCGGAGTTTTTACCCAGGCCCTTCTGAGGGCGAGCCCTGAGACGACTGCTTTTGGTGCTGACTTGACGATCAAATTCTGATTTTTTCAAGGCGAGAGTCCATCTCGGACCTCGTCAAAAAATCAGTCCTATAAATTTTACTTAATCAACCAAAATAGATCGTAGAGTGCTGCCGAACTTGATAAGTTTCTTCCAAAAAAAGAATCGCCGTTTTTGGAGGATCCATGACATTCAGGAACTATTTTATTTTATCTTTTGGTCTCGTTGCAATGACTTCCACGGCCTTCGGACAAAATAGATTGAATACCCATGGACACGTCAATACCTGTGATCCTGAAACTCAGGACTGCTCGAGCATTGGATATATCAAAGAGCCTAATAAAACGATATTTCCCTACAAACCATTTTCAACCACTGACTTTAAGGCGCGCTTGAGCGCATTAAATGAGGGCGAAAATTACATCGCTAATATTTATGAAATGGAAAGGAAGGGACTTAACAAGGCAGACACAAGAATCCAACCATGGGGCGGACCATTCTGGCCTCTTTTTCAGGGACAGGCGGGAAATACCTATCAGGATAAAGACTATAATACATTTATTTTTTCCATTGCCAGAAACCTTGATTGGAAAAAAAACGTAAGGGATTACAAAAAGCGTTCCCAAAAAATTCATCCACAAATTTATGATCTTTCTGAAGAGGATCTGGCAAAACTTGCACCTTCCGAAAAATATGACGTTCTTCTTGGGGATCATTCTTTTGATCTCACCAATAAAATCTGGGCCTTTGCCGAAAAATGGGGAAACGAAAAGAAGTGGGGTTTTCTCTCATCAATAGAAATACCTGAAGGTTACCGCGTGGCCAATTCAAATAAATTGATGGCACTCTGGGAAGGGATTTGTCACGGATGGGCCGTTGCGGCCGGACATTCTCCGCGAGCTGAGAAAACGGTTACAGTGACTCTGCCGAATGGCAAGAAAATGCCCTTTTACCCGAATGACATTAAGGCCCTGGTTTCTTTAATGTGGGCAAATTCCACCATCCAGTCAAATGTCATTTTCGAGGGAAATCGATGTAATAAGAAATCCCCTGATAAAGATAAATTCGGCCGATACATTGATACAGTAAAAGACAGAGATGACTCGGAACTCCTGCCTCGCTGTGCAGACGTGCATCCAGGTATCTTCCACGTATCTCTTGTGAATATTCTTGGAATTGAGGGAAGAAGCTTTGTTGTCGACACAGTTGCCGAGGCCGCCATCTCCAATCAGCCGGTATCGGGATATGAATTGGTCTATTTTAATCCGCAGACTGGAATAACCGGCACTCTGAAAGACTCAGTCTTATCTAGTGAAAGCTACAAGAAGGATCCCTTTAAAGTATCCAGAAACCCAGAGGCCACTCATATCGTCGGTGTTGAAGTAAAACTTAAGTATGTCGACTGGGAATATCCAAAGAAAAAAGAAGTTAATTCGGCTTCAGATGATGTCATCGATGACTTCAGCTTTATTTATGACCTGGAAATTAACGCTAACGGGAATGTGGTTGGCGGTCAATGGAGAAACAATCGAGAATCGATCAGATACTTATTTAACGGAAAAACAAATCAGCCGGATTTTTTCTGGGTGGTGCCCCGAGACTGGAAGAATTACTTCAAACCAGTAGAAGGTCTTCCGGTATGGGATTTTTCAGAAACAACTCTTCCCCCTAGGGAGTTTTCATTAGCTGCAAAATCGGCCCATAGCTTTATTTACGAGGAATCGAAAAAGTATTTTAAGGAATCACCAAAGTGTCCTGTCTTTCCTATCGCAGGCGGGGCCCCAATAAAAGTTGACTGTGAGTTTAGATATCCAAGACCACAGCCACTGATCAATATAGTTGAAACACTCCTGAATGAATCCAGGAAATAAAATCACATTTCTCAATCGGACGAATATCTAACAAATCAGCTTCACCTCAATGAAGCTGATTTGTTTTGAGAATTTTTTTGGCAATATCCCCTACTATGTAACCGATGGCATAGGGAACGGAGTCATGCTCCTGGGCGGATTTGTGATCGAAGCCAATTTTATGAGTCCACTCGTGGGCAAGATTGGCGGCCACATCTGATGGCCTGTAATTTTTAAAAAATTTTAAATTTATACTTATCACATTTGTCTCTCCGCTGGTGTAACCAATTACCTTTGACCAGGGTCGATTATAAAGCCGCAGGAAAAAATTCATCTCTCCCGGGGTATTCGGCTGCAGAGTCTCGCGTCCCTCCATGAATTGATGAAAGATATCCTCATTTGAAAGGCCACGATTTGAACTAAAGTGGCGCTCACCTTTTAAGTTTTTAAAATTAAGGACCCGTTCTTTAAATTCGTCCGTATTAACGACCATTTCTAAAACTTTGAAGGCCAGATGAAGTTTCTCAAGACCCGCGCCTGAAAAACCATCAATTTTCATGGCCTTAACAAAGAGGTGTTCAGAGTAGACTGACTCCGGGGGAAGGTAATCCTTTTCAGTGACCGAAACCTTTTTCGAAACGATCAATTGAGCATGATCAATCATTTTCTGAGTCACGGCAGGAGTTAAAGTTGAGGTGACTGCGAAGGCCAGTGAAAAAATCCATCTTTTCAAAGGGGCATCCTTTTGTTGGTCCTATGACTAAAGCTTATGCCCATTCTTGAAATCAAACACTCTTCGGAAAAATGTTCCTGCCTGGTTTCACTTTCGCTTGAAAAATGGGAAAAAAGCGCCATGAAAACATCACTCTTTTTTCTCTTGTTTTCCTTAAACCTCTCCGCAAAGCCGATTATTCTCATCAGCTACTTTGATGCCTTTGGAGAAGCGCCCTTTAATAATTCCCAAAGAGTTGGGAAACTCTTAATGGATCAATTGAGGAACCATGCTGATGTTGAAGTGAAGCTCTGCTCCCTTCCCACAGTGTTTGATAAATCTTTTTATGCCTTAGAAGATTGCTTAAAAGGCCTAGCGGAGTCACCAAAACTCGTCCTGGGTCTCGGGGAATCAAATTGTCGTTTGAAACTAGAAACTATCAGTCGAAATAGTGATAAAACCTTGGGCCCGGACAACGAGGGGAATGAAAGAAATCGTTCGTTTATTCTGTCTCATGGTCCAAAAAACATCGGAATGAACTATCCTCTGCCCGAAATGTATTGTTCGCTCACGGCACAGGAAAGGCAAGAAGTTGAGGTCTCAAACAACGCAGGATC
>CAXNNO010000116.1:0-7087 GCA_964203555.1 Bacteriovoracales bacterium | reverse complement strand
AGTTCTTTAATGACTTCAGATTTAAATTGCTGCCTGTATCCAATAACAATTATCTTATGCCCGAGAGTATCAATAAAAATTCCGATCGGCAGAATGAATTTAATCATCAAAAAAAAATCTCTTTCCGAATCGGGAAAACTTTTGCTGGCAAAAAAAGTTAAAAATACGACAAAAAAAGTTAAAAATGCGACAATCGAATGAAAGATAAAGAGATTTCGCAAAACTATTTTGCGTGTACTTTCTAGTCCGACCAACTTAGGCTTAATGTTTTTTTGAAAGAAGTTTTTGACCTCTTCTTTCGTTACCATATCTCTGTCTTTCAAGAAACTTTCCGGTCAAACAGGTTTTGAACATTCACATTTTTTCTCTCAGCTTCAGGAATATTAAAAACTTCTTTTTTCTTGAGCCTCATAAAGGCAGTGATGAGATTGGTTGGGAACATTTCAATGGCATTGTTGTAGTCCGTAACTGCGGCATTGTAGAAACGTCTGGAGGCGGAAATATTTTGTTCAATTTCATAAAGAGTTTTTTGGAGTTCTTGGAAATTGGCACTTGATTTTAAATCCGGGTACTGCTCAACCTGAACCATAATTCCCGAAAGGGTCTTTGAGATCTCCTTGTTAATATCTTGTTTATCTTCCATCGAAATATTTTTTTGAATCACTTGTGAACGAAGTTCCACAATCTTTTCTAAAGTCCCAGTTTCATGTTGCATATATATTTTTACTGATGAGACGAGGTTAGGAATAAGGTCATAGCGCTGTTTTAGTTGAGCATCAAGGCCCCCTAGGGCATTATCGACTTCGTTTTTTTTTCCAATGACACTATTGTAAAAAAAGAAGCAGATGATTAATCCGATAATAGAAATAATGAAAAAGACAATGGGGGATAATCCCAACGGTGTAGGCATATGTTCTCCTTAGGTCAGGTATTATCGTCTTCTAAACTTTAAAACTTAAGTATAGATTCTAAGTGTTTGATATGTTTGGCGAATAAAGGCTTCATTCACGGATTGATTCCTGGTTGAAAGATTCACATCAAAAACGAGGTGGATAATGACAAGGATGAAAATTCATATGGTGGATCAGGAAGAAATTTTACGTCTTAAAGGGCTGGGGCATTCAAAGAAAGAGGTTTCAAAACCATTTAAACCTTCATGGGTCGATGACATTGACGGGGCTACATTCAAAGAGAATTGGAAAAGAAGGCCTCAAGAAAAGTTTTTTATCAAAAGCAATCTCAATCTCAATCCGTAGAACTACCAAGTTATCAGGCATTCTGTTAGTATCTTCGCAAACACGAACCTCCTTGAATACCTGAGTTCCAGGATAGTCGATAGATGTTGATTATTCTGGAGATTGTGTTCAGATATTGAGTCCTGTTACGGGCGAAATTTTTACAGCTTAACTCTTCGTTGGAAACTTGAGTTTCACAGGCGAATTTAAGTCATCAGCAGTTTAATACTCGGTATTTCATTGAAGGTTATCAGAACTTATTTTCATTGGTGGAGCCGGAGTAGGTAGGATTTTTTTTAGCTCAAGCTATAGGTCATGAAGATTGCCTCTCAAGACATGAAACTTTATTTATTGACGAGCGTTGCGGCCGTAAAGAAAATGACATCCTTATTGTCCCGGCAGAGATCTCGTCCAATGCTGATAAGTGAGTGTGTTTTCCCAAGACTGGTTTTACCAATAAAGCTCATGTTTTTTCTGGTATTTAAAAAGTCTCCACTCGAGAGTTTGCGAATTTCAGAGAATGGTATTCTTGGGCCAACATCGTGGCCGTCCTCTTAAAGGATTCCACGAAGGCAGGCAGGGCATCTCATAAAGAAATTGCGAAAAGATCAGGGCGTGATTCAACAAGATCTTGCTAGCTTGGCGGGCCTATCAAGAATTGGTGTACTAAAACTTGAGCAAGAGACGCATGACTTAAAATTATCTATTTTGATTAAGGTCGCACATCTTCTTGGGTTTAGGATCGTCTTATAAAATGAGATTCTCGCGAAAGACCGTAAGTAATTGATAATATTAGTTTGTCTAGGTCATTTAATACGAATTTAAGTATATATTTAAAAAATACTATAATTAGTATAAAATGGATTAATACTAAAAAGCGTATGGAGCATAGATGAAGACAGAAGATAGCCTTCGAATAGATAACATCAATACACCCAAGAAAGCAGGACTGGCACTTAAACGACTTCGAAAGTCGCAGAATCTTTCTCAGGCCGAATTGGCAAAAATGATGAACATGCGGCAACCAACCATTAGTGACGTGGAAAGTGGCAAGGGCACACTAGATTCCTTTTTTAAAATTGTCCAAGCACTAAAGCTAAATCTTGAAATATCAAGTCCGGGTACTGTCAAAACAAAACTCAGCGGCAAAAGCAAGGTTCGAGCCGTACTTAGTTACTTGGATGAGGTGTGATAAATGGGACGTAAAAGAACAGGGAAGGCGCTGAATATTTTTTTGAATGGTGCAAGAGTAGGGCTCCTCAAGAAAGATTCTTCAGGGCAAATATCCTTTCAGTACGTTGAGGAGTGGGTCAGAGAGGGATTTGCGATTTCCCAATCGCTCCCAATTCAGGAACAGGAGTATAAGGGCGAAATTGTATCCAGATATTTTGACAATCTCCTGCCTGACAGTGATGAAATTAAAAAATTAGTGGCGCAGAAGTTTGGAGCAGAGAGCACCAGGCCTTTCGACATATTGGAAGTGGTAGGAAAGGATTGCGTTGGTGCCCTCACATTTCTCCCTGAAGAAAGGGGAGAGCCACCGATATTTGAGATGAATTATTCAAAGTTAAGCTCTAGGGGAATCGCTCATAAAATCCGAGGACTCGGCTCATTCAGTCCTCTTGGAATGGAAGAAGATGACTTCAGATTATCGATCGCCGGCGCCCAGGAAAAAACAGCACTACTAAAAGTTGGCAAAAACTGGTGCGAGCCATATGGTCAGACACCAACCACGCATATCATCAAAACTCCGATTGGGGCCTTGGGGATGGATCTCAATTTCGATGATAGTGTGGATAACGAGTGGGCTTCACTCTTTATCATGGAAAAGTTTGGTCTCAAGACTTGCAAGGCAACGATTGAAAGATTTGAAGATCAAAGAGTTCTTGTCGTTGAGCGATTCGATCGACGCTGGTTAAAAGATGAGGGAAAGGATGTTATTCTGCGAATCCCTCAGGAAGATATGTGTCAGGCACTGGGTGTATCTCCTTATAAGAAATATCAAAACGAAGGGGGGCCAGGAATCGTCAGCATTTCCAAGTTTTTGGCTGCCTCCCAGGAAGCGAGCGACAGGTTTGAATTTTTTAAAGGGATAATGATTTTTGATCTTCTGTTTGCGACAGACGGTCATGCCAAGAACTTTAGCATCTTCATGAATCAGAAGGGATTCAAGATGACACCTTTTTACAATGTGATGAGTGGGTACTTCCTCCATGCAAGAGAAAAACGAGCACCTCAAAAGCTAAGACTAGCGATGGGAGTGGGAGATTCTAATCACTACAACTTCGATAAGATTTGGAAGCGTCACTATCTTGAGACCGCCAGCAAATGCCTCATATCAAAAGAGGAATTTGAAAGGATTTTCTCTGATGTAAAAAGCAGCTTTAATAATTTTAGCTATAAGACCAGTGAGCTTGATAAAGATCTCAACTCCAGTACGCTTGATCTCATTATTGAGGGAATGAATAAGAGGGCTAAAAAGCTATTTGTCTGATTTAAAACACTCATTGTTATGTGATGATTTATCTTTCGAAGAGACAGTTTCGTCGGAATTGCTGGAACTTTTTTTCACCTAGCAGTCGAGGGGAAGATCTAATTTATGGTGAAACTTCCTGCCTTGTGACGAAGCCATTCTTGGTCAAATTTCAAAACTATTTAATACGTAATTGTTTTCTGCAATTTTTGCCTCAATAGATTGTAGAAAGATTGAAACTCTAACTGTTTAGAAATACTTAGTTTTATGCAGGAAAGTATAAAGAATTAATATTTTCTACAAGATTTGCTGCAATAATTGTAGCAAAATGGGTACATGACCATACGAGAAGATTTTGAATTCATGAACTCTGATGTTTGGCTTAAATATACACATGCCCGATATTTGAGTGAAGAAGAACTTAAGCACAGACTTGAGCATGAAAAAGTTCCTGGTAAATGGAATGAGATTTGGCAAAAGATAACCAACATGAGGAAGGTTGGTGCCGTTCCAATGTTCCTTGATGTGCTCGATATAAAGTTTTGGTATTTTCCTTCGGATTCAATAAATAAAAAAATTAGCGAAATAGAAACTCTTGGAACAAAGTTGTACGACAAAGTAAGTTCCAACAGCACGTTCATTAAAAGTTTTCTAGCAGATGCGGAAGTAGAAGAAGCTATTAGTTCAGCAATCTATGAAGGGGCCAATACCACTAGAGCAAAAGCTAAGCAGCTTTTAGAATCAGGAAAAAGACCAGCGAGTAAAGATGATTGGATGCTTCTTAATAATTTGGAAGCTCTTGATTGGATTAAAGAAAATAGATCAAATTCAGTCTCAATTGAGCTTATTATCAAAATTCATCAAATAGTGACTAAAAATACTCTCGAGGGTGCAGATACAAATTATTGTGGAAAGTTCAGGGATGATTCAGTTGTAGTGAATAATTCCCAAGGTAAAGTTGTTCACGAAGGAATCGAGTACACAAAAGTAGAAACTGCACTGAAAGAAGTAATCAAGACTCTTACTTCGCATCCTAGATATTTGCATCCTTTAATTAGAGGAATTTCGTTACATTATTTTGTTGCTTACATACATCCATTTTTTGATGGCAACGGAAGAACAGCAAGAACATTGTTTTACTTTAAATTAATGAAGCACGATCTGAAGTTTTTAGAATTGCTTTCAATATCAGCTCACTTGAAAAACGCGGGCAATCAATATGAAAAAGCCTTTGAGAAGGTTAAAAGCAATGATTGGGATCTAACATATTTTATCGATTATTCCTTGGAGTCCTTGTTGGCTGCATTGAAGATTGTTCAAGGAAAGGTGGACTATCTTTTGAAAATGAATCTTCTGAAAGAAGCTTATCCTCTGAATGACAATCAAATTGGTCTTTTGCAAAGACTTGTTTTAAATAAGTATCGAATCGTAAATATTGAGGCTTATGCCGAAGAGATAGGAAAATCAAGAGAAGTGGCAAGGCAAGATTTAAAACAACTTGTTAAGATTGGTTTCCTGAAAGAACAAAAGTCTGGAAAAAGATTTATATATCAAATTGATGCTAAAAAAATAAAACAGACTGTTCAGAAGCAAATTGATGGCAGGTAATTGCTTTTTACCCCCCTATATGGTCTCTGGTGCACTACTATCTATAAAGAGATCTTAAAACGGATCGCCTTTTTCAATAAAATATTTTCACCCTAGATGATGGTGATACACTTTTGATCTTATGAATATGGAGTTAATTGATCGTATTCTGAAAGAGGGTATGGGAAAAGTAACGGTCTATTATATTTGATCGTCGTAGCCAAATGGTCCGTATCCCCCGGTATTCTTTTTACTAAATGAAATTGGCCCATAAGGATTTTTTGCACCTCCACCATTTTGTCATCTTAGGGCAAATTGGAAACAAGCTGGATAGATTTTAGACGGCAATTTCATTAAACATGTAAACTTTACAGTTTGTGGGAATCCAGGAGTGGGGTATAACGTCTCATATGTAAAACAAATGTTTTATTTTTGACAACAGGTGATCAGATGAAAATCCTAGTCGTTGATGATCAGAAAATCTCCCGATTGAATATATTAAAGGAAATGAAGAAGATCACATATTGGAAAATCTCAATCCAGTTTGAGGAAATAGCATGATTGAAATGAATGAAGTGAGTATTCACTCACACAATTTAAATCTTGATAGCGATGATATTAACTCATGGTCAAACTACTTTGAAATAAGAGCAAGAGAAGCTGGAATATTTGATACAACGATCAACAGCTTGAACTTTAAAACGAAAACCTCATCCAATGTTATAGGGAATAAGTGGTTACAGTTTTCCACGCTTATGCCAAAAGTTTTATGTCTTCTTGCCAGTAAGGTTGATTCCAATCATGCCAGGATGAGAATTCTCAAAATTGCTTGGGAAGAGTTAGGAGAAGGGAAAGCAAAACAAATACATTCAGCGACATTCAAAATATGTCTTGATCTTGCGGATGTTGAGGTCAAAAACACTCCTTCCAACGCGAACTCTCAACTCGAAAGATATGCGGAAGGATATTTTAGATCGACTTCAGAAATTTTTGGATTAGGTCTAGGACTTGAAATAATTGCAGTCCAGAATATAGAAACCGTATTTAATGGGTTAGCATACGATTCAATTATAGCTTTTTACCTCAAGCAAACGGAATTCTTCCAGATACACTTTCAGAATGAAGAAAGTCACATTAGGCACTGTATTGAAAGTTTTATGAAATATTGTCCTGATAATAACAACAAAATCAATTTTCTTATAGGTTTTGAGAATGGGCTTAGATTTTGGAAGTCGTTCTGGAGTGAAGTAGCAGTTGAGCTAAGATTACATAACCAGCGGAGAATCGCATGGGCCAATTAAAAAAAACTCTTGGACTCTTGGATGGGACAACTTTGGCAATTGGATCTATTATTGGATCTGGAATACTTTTTCTTCCCTCGTTAACCTTCTCGATTGCAAAGTATGATGTTGCCATTGTTTGGCCATTAGCTACTCTTCTATGCATTCCATTACTTTTTATCTTTTCCGATATGCTTCGTGTAACCCCAAATGCGGAGGGGATTGAGAGTTTTATACAACTAGGCTTAGGTAAGAATGTAGCTAGTTCAATCCCCATTATTTTTCTTGGAACTGTTACACTTGGTATGCCATCAGCTGCTATTATTGCTGGTCAATATGCATCCAGGGCAGCAAATATTCCCATAGCGGTTCCCATTGTGGCATATTCGCTGATAGTTATTGCAATTGTAGTTAACTTCCTGGGTGGAAAGCTTAGTGGAAAGATTAACACCCTTGTAGCCTTCAGCCTTTTCGTGGTTGGCGGAATCGTTGTGTTTATGACTGCCAGAGAA
>CAXNNO010000115.1:0-7101 GCA_964203555.1 Bacteriovoracales bacterium | reverse complement strand
CGGGTTGAATCGTTGCTGACTTGACTCTCGTTAAGAGGTCTTTGGTGATGAAAAAATAGTCTATTCTCCAGCCAATATTTCTGGCACGAACTCCGGGGCGGTTACTCCACCAGCTGTACGCCCCGGTTGCATCAGGATTTAAATGACGATAAACATCGACATAACCTTCCGAAATGAATTTATCCATCCATGCGCGTTCAATAGATAAAAAACCGGTGCTGTTCTTGTTTGTCTTAGGGTTGGCCAGATCTATCTCTTTATGAGCAGTATTAAAATCACCAGTGATGATGACAGGTTTTTTCTTTTTTAGTTCGTTGACCCTGACCAGAAGATCCTCACAAAATGATAATTTGAAAGGGACACGTTTATGATCTCTTTGTCCATTTGGAAAATAACAATTGACGAGAAAAAAATCCTTTAATTCATGTATCAGGACCCTTCCCTCTGAATCGAAAAGATGTTGTTCAGATTTTTTAGTGTCAAGAATTTTCTCTCGAGAAAAAGTTGCAACCCCAGAATATCCTTTTTTTTCGGCACTACTGTAAGAAATGGAATGATTACTCAGTCTTCGGATTTCATCTGGAAATTGTTCAAAATCGGCCTTCGTCTCTTGTAGGCATAGGATATCTGGTGATTCCTTAGTGAACCATTCAAGAAATCCCTTGTTAAACACAGAGCGTATACCGTTGACGTTCCACGAAATGAGCTTCATAAAAAAATTTCCTAGTTAGTTTATGTTCAATGATCCGATAAGATAGATAATAATTTTTTTTGGAATGGTGAATGACATTCTTTAAAAAATGAATATTATTTTGATTCTCGCCACAACCTAGCCGGAGAACACATGCGTTGCTTTAAGAACATTGCTCAGCTTATTCGTACGAAAAGAATGAATCATCCCAAAGGTTATTCTCAGTCAGAACTTTCTCATCTTCTAGGTTATAAAAATGGACAGTTTATTTCCAACGTTGAGCGTGCACTATGCAACATTCCTTTAAAGATGTTAAGAAAGGTTTCAGAAGTCCTGGATATCCCCTCAGAAGAACTTAAAGGGGCGATCCTGAAAGATCAGGAAGAAACTTTGAATAATTATCTCTATAACATGAAGACGGTCAAAAAAGAGAAAACCTCTGAAGTGACGACTTCTACTCCGGCGATGGCTCCTCAGTTCGGGGCCACTGGCACTGACGGAATTTAAATTTCAAGTAAAAAAATGATGAAACTAAAAGGTCAGGATTATACCTGACCTTTTAGTTTTAGATAATCTTCAAAAGTTCCGACCGATTCCTCTGCATCTTCCCTGTATTCTTCGTAAGCTTCTTTCTGTGATTCTTTAAAGTGCGGGTCCTCAATTTCTTCCTGAGAAACCTCAATCTTTGTTACTTCTTCTGGGTCCCAGCCTCGATTATTGGAGTAGGTCAAATCAAGCTTATAACGTTCTGTCTTACGTTTTTCGAGCGCCTCTCGTTGCCATGGTTCGAGGTTAGCCTCAAACCTTCTGAGATGCTCGATACTGTCAAAAAAATACTTTTCCAATTTATATAACTGTCTGTCGTCCACCCTGTTAAAATATTCATAGTATTTTTTTCGGGTAATCAGATGTTGCTCAAGAAGGTTGTCGTATTTTACCAAAACTTGGTTGGTGGTTAAGACTCGTCCGCCCCGATGACGTGGGTGAGGTCCCGAATGTACAGGTCGGTTGCGATTTTCCGAAGAACTTCTCCCCGTACTCATGCCTTCCTGAGGTCGGTTTTGGCCATCAGATGATTGCTGGCCTTGACCACGATTGGTGCCGCTTCCGCCACCACGATATCTTCGTCTACGCTGGCCTCCAGCGCCTTGTCCTTGCCCAGTACCCGGATTATTTGATCTGTTCTGTGAATCCACAGTAAACCTCGAATGAAAACTTTATAATCTTAATACTATGCTTCACGCTAAGATTTTGTCTAGGCGGGACGAATAAAAGATGAGAAAAGGCGGAGTTTAACTTATAATAATCCCAATTATTTACTTACTTCTTAGTGGAGGTTTTTGTGGCCAAGAAAAGAGTCAAAGTTGCTGTTACAGGTGCGGCCGGACAAATTGGATATGCCTTACTTTTCAGAATTGCTTCCGGACAGATGTTGGGCCTGGAAACTGAAGTTGAGCTTCAATTGCTTGAGCTGGAACCGGCCTTGCCTGCACTTAAGGGTGTTGCTATGGAGCTTGAGGATTGTGCTTTCCCGCTTCTGAAGAATATTGTTTTAACATCTGATCTTAATACGGCGTTTAAGGATGCCAACTGGGTTGTTTGTGTTGGGGCGGTTCCTCGCAAAGACGGCATGGAGCGATCGGATCTTCTCAAAATTAACGGCGGAATCTTCACTGCCCAGGCCAAAGCGATTGAGCAAAGTGCCGCCTCAGATGTGAGGATCTTTGTTGTTGGTAACCCTTGTAATACAAATGCCTTGATTGCCATGAATAATGCTAAAGGAATTCCTTCAGACAGATTCTTTGCCATGACTTCTCTGGATGAGAACCGTGCGAAAGCTCAAATTGCCATCAAGGCCCAGGTTGATGTCACGGCGATCAAAAATATGATCATCTGGGGAAATCACTCTGCCACTCAGTATCCAGATTTTTTTAATGCTAAAATTAATGAAAAAAATCTCACAGACGTGATTCTGGATCATGAATGGTTAAAGGGTGATTTCATTAAGACTGTTCAGCAAAGAGGTGCGGCGATTATTAAGGCACGTGGTTTATCGTCGGCCGCGTCTGCTGCAAATGCCGCGATAGATGGAATCAGAAATATCGTCACAGAAACACCGGTCGGGGAGAGTTATTCAGTTTGTCTTTCTTCAAACGGAGAGTATGGGGTTGATAAGGGTCTTATCTTCTCTTACCCATGCCGTACGGAAGGCGGAAAAGTGAAAGTTGTTGAAGGAATTCAGCACAATGAATTTGGTCAAGAAAAGTTTAAATTAACCCTCGAAGAACTTCGCGGCGAACGGGATGCTGTAAAATCTCTCAACCTCATCTAATTTCCTTTATTTATGGGCCCGATGAATGTTGCATCGGGCCTTTTTTTTATTGTCATACTCACCCGAATTCCCTATAACATCCTCTCAATTTCCGAGAGGGCAGTAGAGATGAACAAAATGCAGGAAACTATTAAGCTTTCAGGGTTTAATAATTTAACAAAAATTTTGTCTTTTAACTTTTATGATTTCTGCATTGCCATGAACGAGGCACAGAAGCAGGCATACATTAATTATATTCATACGAAGTATTCTGCCAAAAACATCGGACAGATTGCCCGAAATGTGTGTGAAATCATTGAGGCCAATATCCTCTCGGAAACGATTCAGGATTACGAACCAGTTGGTGCTTCAACCATGACCCTTATGTCTGACATTAAGGGCGGTGGAAACTGGGAGCTGGGTGCTCAAGGTAAGGCCGCCGTTAATATGCATCTGGATAAATCTCACATCACAACCCATACCTACCCGGATGCTTCTGATCCAGAAGGCATTTGTACCTTCAGGCTCGACCTGGACGTTGCAACATGCGGTGAGATTATACCTCTTAAAGCTTTAAATTATATGTTTGAAGTTTTTGAGTGTGATGTTGTGTATATCGATTATGTCGTTCGAGGCTATACTCGTCTTGAAAATGGTAAGAAAATCTACAATGACCATTATTTCAATTCCATTCAGGATTTTATTAAGAAAGAAACTCTTGATCTCTACCAGTACAGACAAGATATTAACATCGCTCATGATAATATTTGGCAAACGAAGCTTATGATAAAGCCGATGGGGCCGGAGAACTATCTCCTTGATCCCAATGATCGCAATCATGCGGATATTGATCATAAGATGAATCTTCTGAATCAGGAAATGCGCGAAGTCTTCCACCTCAATTAATGCTCAACTCTTTTTCTAAAAAATAAGCTCTGCGGTGATCCCGATATTTCGAGGGGAGAGCTCTTCATTGAAGAATTCCTGTATTCTCACTCTGTATCCTTGTTCCTCAAGGTAAATAACCCGATCAAGCAGAAGATAAATTTCCATCACTCGACCGAGGGCGTTTCTGATGTGGCCAGCGGCAAGCATCCTTTCAATCAATAATTGAAGTTCGGGGTTTTCAAAGAAAGAATTAAGTTGTTCGTATGAGTGCTTGGGATTCAGGTTGATACGTTTGAGTTGCTCGAGAGCGTAATCAGCAAAGGGTTTATCGTATAGCTTTGGATGAGAATTCCCAAGTGTTACCAATCCTTTCATTTCATAATGATCATGGAGCAAAATGTGAATGGCATAACGAAAAAGTTTCACCTTAAGTTTCAAGTCATAATCCTCTTCATCCATTTTTCGATGGGCCCTGCAGGAGAGTGTCAGGCCGAATTTATTCATTCTGACAGGATCGTTTTGTTGGGAGAATGTTGAAATATTTTGAAGTTCCGGTGACTCATTGAGGGTATGGTAGCAGCAACCAAAGTTAACAAGTACTTTAACCCTTTCCTCAGCACTTAATCTTATGTGATCCAGGGCCAGTTTCCCGCAGGTGTGAAGTCCGATGGGCATGACTTTGCCCTGAAGAAGTTCAGAAAAGTCTGCACCACCAGCAATTTTCATGTTCTGGTAAATAACTTTGTTGTCCGTTTTTTTTGCGTTAAAGTCGTGCCGATCTTTTCCTGTCTTTTGGAATTGGGCATTCATATCGATCGTGGTTACTTTATGATTATAGTAATTATTAAGTGTTTGAGCAAGTAATCCGATACCCCCGCCAATATCTACAATCCGGTCAATATTGTGTACCTGATAGAGATGATTGAGATGGGGGGCGAGTTTTTTTATTTCGTGCTGTTTTTTTGGGGTGATGTATAACCAGGTAAATCGATCCTCCGGCATGGGAGAGTATTCATCTCCTTGTGGAAGGCGACAAAGTTCTTCGATCACCTTGTAAAATGCAATAAGTGATGGAGTCTGGATGAAATCGAAGACGTCTTTTTTTTCTATTCTAATAACATCTTTTTTATCTTGAAATCTTCTAAGGTCTTCGATCCACTCCATTGGGTAACCATGAAAGGGATCCGGATACATGAGCATTATTTCGTTTTGCCATATTCTTTGATATGGTTTAAAAAAATCTTTTATTTGGATAAAGCGCTCGCGGTGGTCCATCGACTTGAAAGGTATCATAGCTTATGAACAAGATAAATAAAGTGGCGATCTTTGGTATGGGAAAATCTGGCAAGGCGGCACTAAGGCTTGCTAAAAAATTTAAACAAGACTTCTATGTGGTCAATAGGGGAGATCCCAAGAGTTGGTGGGAATCTGAGCAGCTGGGAGATATTTGTGGGATATGTTCCTGTTACTCTGAAGATGATTTTTCTCAACATTTCCATACAATGGACGAAATAGTGCTCTCACCCGGAATTCCTGTCACTCATCCGGCGCTTATGAAGGCCGTGGCGAAGGGAGTACCGATTATTTCTGAAGTTGAGTACGCCTACAGGTACACGAAGAATACGCCCCTTATTGCCATCACAGGCACCAATGGCAAGACAACCACCACGACCATGATTGCCCAGGCCCTGAAAATGGCCGGTAAGAAGGTCTTCTGTGGGGGGAATATTGGAATCCCTTTTTGCGATCTGGCCGTCTCTCATGAGCAGGTGGATTTTGCGATCATTGAAGTTTCAAGCTTTCAGCTCGAAACGATCAAAGAGTTTCATCCGAAAATTGGTCTCATCTTGAATATATTCCCCAATCACTCTGAACGCTATGACGACGTACACGACTACGCTCGTGCAAAATTTAGAATGCTTATAAATATGACGAGTGAAGATCAGTTGATTCTTGGGACTGAAAATCCTTACCTCAGCGACATTCAGGATCACCCGGCCTCAAAGATCTACTTTACCAAGGGCTCACTGCCTGAGGAATTTAAGGGCCTCTTTGATTTTTCAAAATCACATGCAAAAGGGGAGCATAATGAGGCCAATTTTTTTGCCGCCTACGAAGTCCTGAGGCTTTTAGGCATTCCCGATCTTCATCCATTATTTCAGAATTTCATCAACACGTTTCCCGGAGTTGCACATCGACTTGAGTTTGTTCTCGAAAAGGATGGTCTGACTCTTTATAATGATGCAAAGTCAACAAACAGTCTCGCTACAACAACAGCGATTAAAGCATTTAAAGACTCAGCGGTGCCTCTCTATCTCATTTTAGGGGGGAAATTGAGAAACGAATCAGATAAGCTTTTACCGGATCTTCTTCCCTATAAGGACAAGATAACAAAAATTTTCACCATCGGTGATGTTACGGAACGTTTATATGAGGAACTGGTTCTTCATTTTGAAGTGGAGAGGGCACAGGATTTAAAAACAGTTTTTGAAAAATGCAAAAAACTAAAAGGTAACCTCGTTTTCTCGCCTGCTTTTCCGTCTTTTGATCAATTCAAAAATTACGTGGATAGGGGAGAGAAGTTCAAGGCATGGGCCCATGAAGCCTTCAATATTAATTCTCACTAAAACAGGTTAAAAAAATGCAGGATAGAATCATCAATCTTGAAATTAAGTTCTCTCACCAAGAAGATTTCATCCAACAACTCAATGATGTTGTTGTGGCCCAACAACTGACGATCGGGAGGATGGAAAAAGAAATCTTGGATTTACAAAGGGCCATACACTCTGGAAATGGAGTACAAATTAGTAAGAATCAACAGGATGAAAAACCACCTCACTATTAGTGAGGCCTCTAAAACAAAAGGAATTTTTATGTTATATGAAATGACGATCCCACAATTCACTAAAATGCTTAATAATCTTTCTAAGTGCCTTGATAAGGCCGTCAATTATTCAGAAGTTAAAAAGTTTGATTTTGACGTTCTTCTTAATTCTCGACTGGCGCCTGATCAGTTCAATCTCATCCGTCAAATTCAAATTGCTTGCGATACTGCAAAAACGTGTGCGGCCCGTCTCTCGGGAAAAGATGCTCCTGTGTGGGACGATAACGAAAAAACCTTGCCAGAAATGAAAGCAAGAATCGAGAAGACAATTGGTTATCTGAATAGCTTTAGTCTGAAAGATTTTGAAGGCGCAGAAAACAGAACCGT
>CAXNNO010000114.1:0-7179 GCA_964203555.1 Bacteriovoracales bacterium | reverse complement strand
GGTTGAAAAACACTTAACCGATGAAGACGTTGAAATATTTGTTCACCACATTGAAAACTTTTACGGCATATCTGACGATGAAGAACTCGGAATGCTCGCCCAATTGATGGTGACGGGTTATCTCGCCGCTAAACACGAAGAAAGCCTTAAAGGCACTCAGCACTAGTTATAAATTTCTTCATTCAGGTCATATTGGATTTGAATCCAGAACCTTCTCATGGCCGCAAGCTCGTGAAGATAAAACCAGGTCTCCTCTAGAAGAGTGACATTGGTTGTCTCTCTGGCAAGAATCTTAAATAGATCCTTAAGAGTTTGATTAATAACACCGAACTCAAAAATATCCTTTAATTCTTCAAGAATAAATTCTTCACAATCCGTGAATTGAACTCTGTTCATCTCGTTTTGAATATTCATACCGATACCGGCAGAATTGATAAGTTCTTCAAAGTTTTGAAACTTTCTCAAGGCAATTTCTCGGTCGCCCAGAGGACCGAGCTTTATAGGGTTTTGAATGGAAGTAACAGACATTGTAAAAGATAGTTGGAAACCATTTTCTTTTTTTGTCAGCCACCAACTAAAGCCGGGGTCTGACAAATTACACATGATTTCCTCATGAACAGGAAATCTCCTGTTGTGGATCTGATCATGAATGATTTCTGCCTCAGAGGGATTTTCGACCATGAAGAATTTTAGAAAACTTTGAAGATCGCTCCTAACCTCCATAAGCCGTAAGCTTGGATAATCCTCCGGACAATCCAAAATTTTTAAATAATCTCTCTGGATATTTTTTGACACTAAGGCACGTATGACAAAAACGAATCCTGTTTTTTGGACGTGGTAAATGATTCCAGGTCTTTCGGGAAGTGAGTCTGAATCGTGCATAGACTTTTTAGTCACAATTAATGATTGTTCGGATTCAAGAAAATCAAAATTCTCACTAAAGTGTTTAAAAGTTTCTTCAACTAAAAGTTCAATCTCATCCATGAAGATTCCTTAAAGTATAGACATGAGCAACTGGATCAGAATGATAAGAATCATCGGAGTTGGATCCAAAGGCATATCCTTAGGTAGCATTTCTCTTATTGGTTTTTGAGGGACATCGGCAATTTTATGGATCATTTGCGCCCATTTTTGATGACGAATCTGAGGAAAATAGCTCATCAGAATATCAATTATGAGAATATAAATAAAAATTTGCATCAATGAGTGAATCATAACTTTTATTTTGAGCGTAATATGAAGGATTGAAAAGAAAAAAGAGAATGGGAGACCAGAAGCCTCCCATTTAATTAGAACTTATAATTTGCTGACAAGGCGGCCACGACAAATAGAAACAGGGAAAGGAAATAGGCCTGTTTTCCAAATTTAGGAAAACGACGTGCGACTACCGCACCACCAATTCCAATAATAAACCAAATCGCCATTTTTACCTTGATCCAAAGTGGCCATCCCTCACCATGCCCGACTCCTAATCTTGCCATAAGACCCATGCCGCCCACAAAGCTTAAAAGGGTCGCGATTCCCGTGAGGATTTTTATGTGCTTGTGATGAAGACCGTAGAAACTAATCGATAAACCGGTCAAAAGAATAACGATCGATGTGAGGTGAATAATTTTATAGTTTTCGTAAGAAATCACTTTAAATCTCCTTGATTATAATGACTTTAAAACATCTTTCAAAAGCGTCCAAAAAGTTTCGACGGACGGAATATGAACTCTTTCTTGTGGAGAATGGGCCCCAAGTATCGTTGGACCAAAAGATACAACATCAATAGGCCCAATTTTATCTCTTAAGATGCCGCACTCCAAACCCGCATGTATCGCCGTGACCTTGGCCTTGAGATTAAACAATTCCATATATTTGTCACTTATCAAATCCAGAAGCCTATTTTCTCTTACAGGTTTCCAGCTTGGATACTCACCATTCTTAGTGAAATCTATCCCGAATCCTTTTGCAAGAGAAGTTATTTGATTCTCCAATCCAACACATTCTTCCCGATCAAAAAAGCGAAGAGAACTCTGAAGATAAAACTGTCCCCTCACCACCAGACTGATCGCAAGGTTATTACTAAGAGACACCAGCTCCCGATGACTGGCAAGATCATAGGCATGAGCACCGTGGGGAAATGCCACTAAAAAGTTGAGAACGCATTGAAGATCCGAAGGCAGTATGACTTCATCTGAGGCATGATCAACTGTTTCCTGTTTCGTAAAAAAGTCCTGATCATTTTTAGGCATGAAGGCCTTCCACCTTTTTTCTACTTTTTCTGAAGCCTCCAGAGCAAGATCCGGATTTGTAAGTTTGACGACAGCAAAAGCATCCCTTGGTATAATATTGTGCGCTTTTCCGCCTCTCCACTCGATAATCTCATAGGAGCCGTCAGGAAGAGAAAGGATCCAATCCATCAAAAACTTAATGGCATTTCCTCTCTGTTCCTGGATATCAACCCCTGAGTGCCCTCCGAGAAAACCACCCACTGTTAGTTTATAGGGCGTTCCTTTTATCTGGGACTGAGTCATCCGTATTTTTTTACTAAATTCGTAGTCAATGCCGCCGGCACAACCGATGTAAAGGCATCCCCAATCTTCAGTATCGAGATTGAGCATTTTTTTGCCTTTTAATTTCGTGGCATCAACTCCCCACGCCCCTTTCAAACCGGTCTCTTCATCAATTGTAAAAAGTAACTCTAATGGGGGATGATGAATTGTTGAATCATTCATCAAGGCCAGGGCAGCGGCACAACCAATTCCATTGTCGGCCCCAAGGGTTGTTCTGTCGGCCTTGATCCAGTCCCCGTCACGAAAAGTGATGATCGGATCTAGGGCAAAATTAATATTTCTATCCGGAGTGGCGTCAGTGACCATATCCATGTGATTTTGAATGATGACGGTTTCATGAGTTTCGCGGCCGGGGCTTGCTGGTACATAAACAATGACGTTTCCAACCTCATCGACATAAGTTTTTAAATCTAACTTTCCGGCCTCACTCAGAATAAAGTCTCTGAATTTTCCTTCCTGTTTGGATGGACGAGGAAGCTGGGTAATGGCATAAAAATAGCTCCAGACCGAACTTGGTTGAGAGGGAAAGTGACTCGGGATGCTCATACGTTTTCTCGCTTAAGTTATTAATTCTTCTAGTGTTTGACCTTTGTATTCCATAATTCTCGGCCCATAAAGTTGACAATAGGTGTAATGAATCTCTATAAGGAGAAAAATTTCTACTCAAAAACCCGGAGGTTTCTGTGAAACTTAAAGCTCTCCTTATTGCTCTTTCAGTGTTCCTCACATCCACATCAGCATTTGCCCAGTGGTTTCCTGGACGTATCAACATGCTGGTTTTACCTGGTCAGGTTTCAGCTGAAGTTTTTAATCCTTACTATGAACCCATCATTTGTCGCGGAGAAGTTTACGGTCAAACAATTCAGGGACCGGTCTTCAATGCATTTTTTATTGAGCAGTTTCTACCAGCAGGTGGATTCAGATACGCCTTTGTTCAAACGACTCCATTCGCACCATTTATCGGTGGATGGGCCAACATCTACTGCCGATTCGCTAGATTCTATTAAAAAAAAGCCCTCGAAAGAGGGCATTTTTTTTAATTAAGGCCTTTATCCAGAACCATGTCTTCTGGGGTTCCATTATAAAAATAAACAAAATGATAGCCCAGCTCTTCTAGGTCATTTGCTGCCTTGGCCGGAGCATCGTCGCCGTTTTCCAGGCTGTAAAGTACTACATTTTGATTTTTATTCGGGAATAGAGACGAAAAATCGGCTTTAAACTGAGAGCTGTAGTTGATGTGAGTTACGTTTTCAAATTTAACCGGAGTTCTTTCTGCCGGAAGTAAATCCACAAATACAAAGTTTAGTCGCTCTTCGAGCCGTTGTTTAAAGGCTTCACGGGGAATTTCGTATTTCATATTCAGACACCTTGATTGACAGTTTTAGACCCTTCAAAGATACTCCGATCTATCCAAAAAGTTTAGATTTTTTTGTTTGACGAGGTCGCATTATATGGATCAGAAAATGAATTTTCTCCCAGTCAGCTCTCACATCAATTGGGACGAGTATTTCATGCTCCAGGCGATTGTATCCTCATTTAAGAGTAAGGACCCCAACACGAAAGTGGGATGTGTCTTTGTGGACGATAATAATCACCAGCTATCAATGGGTTATAATGGACAGATTGCAGGAATAGATGAAAGCAAGACACCATGGGGAAATAATAAAACAGTCCCTCTCGATCAACAAAAATATGCCTACGTGGTCCATTCCGAGGCCAACGCCATTTTACATGCCAAGGCAAATCTTTCTCACTCTCGATGCTACGTGACCCTGTTCCCGTGTAACGAATGTGCCAAAATGATTGCGACAGTTAAAGTGAAGGAAGTGATTTTTCTTTCTGATAAGTACCGGGATACCGTTGAAAATCAGATTTCAAAAAAAATATTTGAAATGTCAGGCATAAAATATCGTGAATTTAAACTTCGAAGAGAAATTATTACGGAATTGTCTCAGTACTTCTCAGCGATTATTGCGGAATAAATAAAGATCTTCACCTATCGTTTCCGGTTGGGATAATCCCAGTAAAGCTGACAAGGCGCTGAGAGATTCATTTGAAAAAAACTGGACGTGAGTCATATCCCTTTTGTAAAACCAATTTTCAAATTCCTTCAATGTTTCGGGAAGAAGTTTTGTTTTAATAAAAAGAATTCCATCCGGATTTAAAAGTTCTTTTATTTTTTCTAGCTCTGTAGATGGTTCTCGGAGGTGCTCTATGACTTCGGACATGATGATAAAGTCATATTGACTCTCCAAATAATTCTGTGCCGGATAAAAGAAAATATCATAGGAGATGACTTCATGACCTTTGTTCCTTAATAAATTGGCCAAGAGGTTGGTTCTGCCACAACCAAAATCCAGACCGAAACCAACAGCAGGAAGCTTCTGAGAAATCGCATCGGCTATTATGGAAAGGTAATTTTGATATTGCCTGTTTTCATCATTTTCGTGAGATTCATAACGTGATTTTTCTAAAGATGGAGAAATAAGCTCATTTCTGGGAACAAAAACGAGAGAGCAGGATCTGCATACATTGTACTGTCTCTTTTTATCCCGGCAGAAAATGTCTGACTCATGATGCAGACAGAGGGGGCAAATCATTTTCTTTCTTTATCCTTGTCGGGGGCCTTAATCCAGGCCGTAACAGAAAGCTTCAACGCCTGATCGACGGGGATGTCGACTTTTTTTATTTTTTCTTTTTCAATTAAAATTGTGATTCCACCCAGCATGTAGCTCAACGGAATATAAACGGATACAAGACCTGAACCGGGCAACTCATCCAATTGTTCCCTCGTCACGATTCCGAGAGCATTCACCCCTAAGCTCTCAAGAGGAACGAGCACCACTCTCTCGGGCCGGTCTTTGTCTGAACTGCGGCCAGGGATAAGGGCCATTAAGTCCTTTAAAGGGTTATAGATGACCTTGATTAAGGGAACTTTTTCGAGAGTTTCTGTTAACCATGAAAAAAAACGACCGGTTATATAATTATTAACCAGAAGGCCTACGAGGAAAATGAAAATCAATGTGACAAAGATTCCAAGACCAGGAATATAAAGCCATTGCCCGACAATCATCTCAATTGTTGAACCAAAAATTGACTCTATCTTATAGCTTGCCCAGACAAGAAGATAAAAGGTCAAAGTAATGGGAAGAACAAGAATAAGACCTTTGAAAAAAATTTGATTTATGTGTTTCATGTGATTGATTATTTCCGATATTCTTATGATTTAACAATAATGTACCACAGGCTGTCCCCATGAGCAAAACCGCAGTCTCAACAAAGCAACATGTCCGGGCCTCTTTCAGAGATGCGACCTATACAAACCTGAATATCGGTATGGCCGAAAGTTATTTTGTAGCCTTCATGCTGGCTTTGGGGATTTCCGAAGTTGTTTCCGGACTGGGGACAGTCATTCCTCAATTTATTGGAGTCATCTTTCAACTTTTCAGTATTCGAAGTTTTTTTACAAAGTTCTCTTTAAGAAAAAGAATGATCCTTTTTCTCTCAATTCAGGCGTTCTCACTCATCCCTCTGATTGCGGCGGGTATTTTCCAAATTAACTCTCCTTATTTGATTATTGGTATACTTGGAATTTATTGGGCCAGTCTTCTTTCGCTCAATCCCCCTTGGAATCGTCTCATGGGCCATACAGTGCCGCTTCTCTTTCGCCTGAAATTTTTTTCGATTCGAAGTCAATTTGCTCAATTTTCTATTTTTATTGGACTCATCACCAGCGGAGTGATTCTTTACTTGGCAAAAGAACCGGGACTTGAGTTGCCAGTTTTTGTCGGCATCTTCTCGCTTGGTTTCCTGCTAAAGTGTATGTCCATCTATGAGGTCAAGTTCAATCACAAAGATTATGAGCTGCCTCCGGGGTCTGAACACAGAGTGAGATTGAGGGACTTCTTAGGACGACTTCGCGGAACAGATCAGGGCAAATTAATCTCATTCCTCTTTCTTTTTCACGTAACCGTCTATTTCTGTGCTCCCTATTTTAGTCCGTATATGCTTGGACGCCTGAAATTGAACTATCTGGAGTACATGGCAATCGGATCAATTGCTTACTTTGGGCGAGTTTTCACCTTAAAACTTTTACAGAAATGGGCCAGGGCCAGGCACATTGATAAAATATTTCTGATTGCAGTCATTGGGATTGCGACGACTCCCCTATCCTGGGCCGTTTCACAAGTATTTTGGTGGATTATGATCATTGAGTTTATTTCCGGATGCTGCTGGGCCGGATTTGAGCTTTCCACCGTATTAATGTATTTTCAAAAAATTGACGATCGCGAGAGAACCAGCATTATTACCTACATTTCTCTACTCAATATCACCGGAATGTTTCTAGGCTCTCTTCTAGGTGCGGTCTTTATGAAAATTTTGCCTAGTAGCTGGGATAGCTATCTGACACTTTTTTCATTAGCAACTTGTCTCCGTCTGGGACTGATTGTCCTTGCTCCCCAGCTGAACTTTAGAGGCCGCATGCCTATGATCATCAGCTTTAATCGAATTGTTTCTGTGATGCCGCCTCTGGGAATGCTTTTGAGGCTGGGATTGGGAAAAAATAAAAAAAAGAAGTAACGAAAACTTACAGATTCAGGCAAAAAAAAAGCCCTCTTGC
>CAXNNO010000113.1:0-7184 GCA_964203555.1 Bacteriovoracales bacterium | reverse complement strand
GATTTGCTCAGGATTGAGACTCAGTTGAAAATCTTTCCAACTTGTCTTTCCTATCTCGAGTTGGAGATTTTCCCAAAGAGAGAGATGAGGATGAAGCGAGTTATTGGCACCAATGTAGGAGAAGCTATTCCCCTGGGCCGGGGAAATGGTCTTAAGGAATTGCAGCAGTTCTTTAAGAACAATTTGTTTTTCCGACTGCTTCCTGAAAAGGTAAAGACCGAATGGTTTCTCTTTTATCATCGATTTTTTATCGGTTTATAAAAATGGAACCTTAAGGCTTTCTCCCCTATAATACTTCTATGGATTTAAAAAATAAGATCGATGAATTATACAATCCCGATAAAAAAGCTCGGAATGAGAAGGTCCTGATTGGTTTGTCCGGCCTTGATTCATTGGTCACGGCCTATCTTTTAAAAATTCAAAAGTATGATCTCGTGGCAGTGACTATTGCCAATCTTTGGGAAGAAATCGGGAGTCATCAGGAAAAAGCTTTTTCCTGTCATTTTTCTCAATCCAAATTGGATACATTGAAGTCCTTCTGCAACGCCCTTGGTATTCAGCACATTGTGGAAAAGGTGTCTGGTGAATTTGAGGAAAATGTCGTTGCACCATGGATTGCTGATCGACTGGTTGGTAAAAGGCATAAGGCCTGCTGGAATTGCCATGATCTTCGTATCAAGCATCTGCACCGAAAGATGAAAGAAGTTGGGGCCCGTTATCTTGCCACCGGACATTTTGCCAAAATATTCCATCATGAGACCCATGGAACAGTCTTTGTTCATTCAGGCAATGATTTAGAAAGTGATCAGTCTTCACTTCTTTCAAGGCTTCCTCACGACATTCTTTCAGACTTACTCCTGCCGCTATCGGATCTTTCAAAAAAAGAAGTTTTAAAACTGGCAGATAATTTCGGTTTGAACTCTGTGGATGATTCCGTCTCCAGTAACACCTGCTTCAAATGGAATCCTGAACTTGAAACTTTTTTTAGAAAAAAAGTCCCGGAACATTTTCTGGAAGAAGGGGATATTCTCAGTTGGGATGAAGATTCTAATTACGGCAAGCATAAGGGAATTTTAAATATCGATTTAGGTCAGGGCCTTCACGTAAGAGATGGTTTAACTGCCATGGACAAGGTCATTGGAACGTATGCCTTTTATGACAAAAAAGTTCGATTGACCGACGAAAGGTTTTTTAATCGAAATAAGCATATGTTAGTCAGTTGTTGCTATCCCGAAGAGGTCATCATGGTTGAACCTTTCAGGGGATTCATCCATGTCACTTCTACGGAAAAATGGATTGATTGCTGGGTTCATCCCAAATCTCTTTTATCCGTTTCGATTGAACTATCGGAGAGTGTGAAATTGATCACCGGAGAAGTTGTTACGGTTTATAAAAAAATGGGGAAGAACTCAAAAGTTCTGGTCACAGGCGAAATTCAGCTTCTGACTCAATCATACTCTGAAGAAGGAGAAGAAAGTGTTTCTGAAATTAATCACTTGCTTGATTTTTAGTTTACCCGCCCTCTCATTTGGCCGGGCACCTGGTTCCTATTCGCAGCTTAAAAATGATCTGCAAAAAGTGAGTTCAAGAAATCTGACAGAGTGGGTAAATGGTCTCGTCAATGCCTCCCGGCCCTCAAGAATGGTGGGGCTCGTCGGTCATGATAGGGCGAGAGATTTTCTCCAGGAGACCATCATCAGGTTGGACCCCAAAAAAAGCGGAACTGTAAGCATCTCTTCAATCCTTCCGGAAGTAGAGGCGATTAAAAAATTCTACCAGGATGAGTTTAATCAAAAAATTGTTGGAAAAATTCCTTCCACATCTCCGGATTACCAAAAATGGACCAGATTCACTCAGTTTATGATTAATCTTGCCGAAGAGAAAAAAGCTATCCCGGTTCAGAATATTATTTGGGAAAAAAAGGGAGCGAATTCAGACAAGATCTTAATCGTTACGGCCCACTACGATACTATTTCGCATGATAAGAAATCCCTTCTGGTTAAAGAAAACGAAAACATGCCGGGTGCAAATTATAATGCTTCCGGTGTGAGTGTCGCTTTGGGTTTGATCAAGATTCTTTCAGAAATAAATGTGAATTACAGTGTGAGAGTTGTTTTTCTGGATTGGCAGGGAATTGGCTTTCATGGCTCGGCCCTTTATTCCCGGGAATTAAAAAATTCCGGTAAGGAGATCATGGGTGTGGTGAATCTTGAAATGCTGGGACAGGACACAAGCTACTTTGATAAGACCGGTAAGAACGGTAATATGTCTCTTTATTTAAGAAATCTGACCCAAGAGCAGCAATGGGCGCAGAAACTCGTTGATCATGGGAGCAAAGTGGATCAAAAGGTTCAGTTTGAAATAAGACCAAATGGCTTTGAAAACTCTGATAATTTCAGATTCTGGGAACAAGGTTTTATGTCGGTCACTTTTTCCCAAAACTGGGAGGATGATTTTAATCCCAAATTCTATCAGACCTCTCAGGATACTCCGGAAACCTTGAATCATGAGACACTTTGGCACGCTTATCAATATGTTGGCGGAGCGGTTATCGGAACCCTTCTTGATCTGACCAAGTAAAAACTCCCGGTCACTTGGAAAAGAGGGATAAATCCGTTATAAAACCGGTATGAACTTTCTTTTTCAACCCGAACTTCTGAAAGAGTACGGGATCAACTTATCCGAGGAACAATTTCTCCTGAACGGTCAAAAGACCGTGGTCGTTGGTATGTCCGGAGGAGTCGATTCCTCGGTCACTGCCCTCATGATAAAACTCCAGGGCTTTAAAGTTTTAGGTCTATTTATGAAAAATTGGGATGAGACTCATCCCGATGGTTCATGCACTTCTGATCTTGATTACCAGGATGTGATTAGAGTCTGCGAAAGACTCGACATCCCTTATTATTCGGTCAATTTTGTTAAAGAATATTGGGATGGAGTCTTTTCCGAGTTCCTCAATGACTATCAAAAAGGGCTCACCCCGAATCCTGATGTTTTGTGCAACAGAGAAATCAAATTCAATGTTTTTTATAAAAGGGCCAAACTCCTTGGAGCAGATTTTCTTGCGACAGGACACTACTGTCAGGTGAGTGATGGTCAGCTAAAAAAAGCCATTGATCAGAATAAAGATCAAACGTATTTTCTTTATGCCGTTAAGAAAGACGTTTTTAAGGACGTTCTTTTTCCGATCGGCCACCTTCCTAAACCAAAAGTCAGAGAGCTTGCTGGAAAATTTGATCTATCGACTTCCACCAAGAAAGATTCGACAGGAATTTGTTTTATTGGCGAAAGGAATTTTAAAGATTTTCTTTCTCAATATGTGCAGACTCATCAAGGAAATTTTGTTGATATTAACGGCAAAATCCTGGGTCGGCATGACGGAGTATGTTTTTATACCTTAGGGCAAAGAAAGGGCATGGGAATCGGCGGACCGGGAGAGGCCTGGTTTGTGGTTGCTAAAAATATTGATCAAAACGAAGTGGTCCTGGCCCAGGGACAAGATCACCCGGCACTCTACGCTGATGGACTCCACGCCGTAGAGCTCAATTGGCTCAAAGCTTCCCCCTCTGGCACTTTTCGGTGCCGCTCCAAGGTTCGCTATCGTCAGCCAGAGCAGATGTGTACCGTTACGGTAGAGGGTGAAGGCGTGAGAGTGATTTTTGATGTGCCCCAGAGGGCCATGACGCCGGGTCAGTCAGTTGTATTCTACGACGGCGAGGACTGCATTGGTGGAGGAGTCATCCGTGAGGTTTCGCCTAATTACCATACACTGGGTTTAGGCCTACCAAAGATCCTTACTTTTTAAATCGAGACCTTTCTTATTATCCTGGGCGGTTTTTTTCGCCTCAAAACCCTGACAATCACCCAATCCTGCGGAGGCCACAATTTTTGAGGGTTGTTCCTTGGACTGAATGCCATAACGACGACAACCATTGGGAGTCTTGGGGTTCCAGGTAACAAAGAAGTGACGACATTGTGAGCAGTTTGGATTGGCCATTCCCTGATTTTAATAAATCTTTTCTCCTTGAGCGAGCCGGGGAAATTTTTGACCGGCCCCCCTCCTTCAGAATTTACCAGAAAAGTCAGTCTCCTTCTTGGGCCTGCATTAATTTTGACGGCCATTGAAAGCTTTACATGCACCCTTATTTTTTTACCCCTCATCTTTAAAATTGCAGTTTAATTGGCCCCAAGGATAACGCTAAGCACTTAAAATAGTGATAAAGGAACGTATGAACTTGAGTGGAACAGAGATGGAGCTTGGATCGGAAAACATCATTTCGCTATTTGGAAGGATCAATACCCTCGATATTAAGGCAGAAGCGGTGGTTATGGACGAGGAGATCGTTACAGTTTCAGAGGATGAAGAGATCCCTCTTCCACAGATACGGGTTAGTAAGGTGGTCAATGAAAATCAATTCCCGGATCAATCCCTCTACGTACTAGATGAGCAGCTCAAGAGTTTAAAAAGTAGCCTCAGTCGTTTAAAATTTTATATGGGGGAGTTGGACGATATTCTTCCTTGCTAAAAACTTGTGGACAAACTTAATGTGATTCCATTAATTTAATGACTCTTTTTATTATGTGCCCAGGTGGCGAAATGGCAGACGCACTACCTTGAGGTGGTAGCGCTCGAAAGGGCGTGCTGGTTCAAGTCCAGTCCTGGGCACCATTCTTTTTTCCCGCTGAAAATGACTCATCTTCGACTCCGGACTCTCGACTCATACTCGGTCACGTACTGGCGTACGCTCTCTCGTACTCGCTCGGCCCGTAGCCGAATCTTAGCCATTTTGAGCGAGAAAAGGGACCCGTTTTAACTCCTCAAATTCTTTGATCTTTTTCAAACAGCAAAGAGCAGTTTCAAACGTAAATTCACATGATTGGCATGGAGCTTTTAGCTTGAGAGTACCTTTTTCTCTCTCATTACTAGATTTTAATTTATCTTATCCTAAATTAGTTATTTCCTAAAATTGCAATATATGATATTATGAAGCGTAGTAGGTGAGAATATCTGCTATTGGAGGAATGCATGGGAGCAAGAAAACTTTTAACAGTTCCAATAAATGGCCAAATTAGTATAGGAAAAAAATGGGCAGGCAAAGAAATTGTCATTGAAGAGATTAATGATTCTGAGATCCGTATCTCATCAGGAACATTTATACCTGACGCAAATGCTACTTCCTTTACCAAAGAAGCAAAAAATAAATTAGATAGCTTTAATAATTGGTCTACAAAAAATCCACCCAAAAAAGCTGACTTGAAAAAACTAAAAGAAAAACTTGATGACAAAAAGAAAAACTAATTCTACTCAAAATGAATTAGTGCAAATAGATCTAAGCTTTCCTTCACTCAATAAAGAAATCGAGGACCTTGAAAAAGATGAGCTTGATTCTTTTTTTAGCTCTCTCGAAAAAATTGAATCCATGACTTGGGCCCAAATTTATGCAACATCATCCAAGAGTCAGAAGAGAGGACTTAACTGGGAACCAATTCAGCTTGCTTGAAATTTACTGGATTCCTTATTTAAGAAAACGTTGCAAAGGTCGCCCACCTTATGAAACTTTTATATGGGGATAAAAAAACGTTCCCATCCGAAGATGGGAACCAGAATTTGAAACAGAAGATTTACAACAGAGAATTTGTTATGACCGAGGATGTCGTGTAAACGCTTTTGGCAACTGGTGCACCCAACCTACACCTGACTTGAAGTTTAAAACCAATTTTTTTTATGATTAATCTTCACTGCTTCAAAAACACAAAAGGTTGGATACTTTAATGTAAATTCATAATCACTAAAGGAGTCTTTGCAATTAATTGCTGGTCGACACTCCAGCAGATCACTAACAACGAAACCATTACTACTTAACCCTCTTACAATATCTTCAAACGTATGATGAAAGCTAAGTAATTCTTCTCCACACATTTTCCAATAATAGGGCTCATTATGAAAATATGATTGTAAAACTGGTTTGCCATCGGCCCGTTCTTCTTCACGCTTAAATGATTCTTGGATCGGATGATGCATAGAAAAAACAAAGCGCCCATTCTCCTTAAGAACTCTAGCTACCTCCATGAAAACTGGCCTCAAATCTTGTATGTAATGCATAACCAAAGAACTAGCTATGACTTCAAATGTTTGATCCGGAAAGGGTAGTTTGTCAGCACTGGACAGTTGAAAATCAACTTGAGGTATATCGCTCTTCGCAAGCTCTAACATTTTTTCAGACTGATCAACACCACAAACATTTCCTCCCCACTTTATAATCTGCTTTGTTAAAATGCCAGTACCGCATCCAAGGTCTAAAACTTGTTTGGCATTAACAATTGGTCTGAGCATGGCGGCCATTGCCGGCGCTTCTAAACAATCATTCCAAGTACTATCAGCAGGTTGCTCTCTTTTGCTCTTATATTCAGCGGCGATAACATTATAAACTTTTCGATTAAATTCAGATTCACTCATTTAGATTCTCCATTTTTTGCACTTTTTTTACGTCAGCAACTGGCAGTGTGTCAACGCTCAACGGTAAAGCATTTCTTGCTGTCCGGCCCTACCTTCAAAAGAAAGCGGCGAAGCCAAAATTAACGTATCGAGTTCTGGTAGATCAAAACCTTCACCTATCAGAGAAGCCGTCGCCATTAAAAGTATCCGCTCTTTCGCTTTGATTGATTTCTCTATCTCAACAAAGACCAACTTTCTTTTCCTTGCCACCTAATCTGGCCGGTGGGTATAACTCCTAGGGTTAAACTCAACTCATATATTAGGATGCTTTATGGATCGCTTGATTTCTCTTTTGGGTCTTCTTGTCATGATCGGTATTGCCTATCTTTTAAGTGAGAAGAAAAAAGCAATTCAATGGCGAACAGTGATCACCGGCGTCTTATTACAGGTCCTTTTTGGACTAGTGATTCTTAAAACGGACATCGGACATAATATTTTCGATACGATAGGTAAGGGGTTTAATGCCATCCTGAGCTACACCGGAGAGGGGTCAAAATTTTTATTTGGTGGCCTTGCCACGCCTTCTGACAGTTTGGGTTTTATTTTTGCCACGATGGTTCTTCCGACAATTATTACGATGAGTGCTCTCATGTCTGTCCTTTATCACATTGGCATTATGCAGAAAGTGGTTGAAGTCGTTGCTCGCGTTATGATGTGGGTCATGAAAACCTCAGGGGCCGAATCCCTG
>CAXNNO010000112.1:0-7229 GCA_964203555.1 Bacteriovoracales bacterium | reverse complement strand
GACTTCTTCAAAGCCCATTTCTTTCTGCATCTTTTTAACAAAAGTGAGTATGAGATCATTTTTTTCATACTTCACATTAAAAAGTTTAGAATTCTCGATCCCGTTTTTCACAGAATCAAGAAATTTAATGAGCGGAAGATTAGATGATTTTTGAACCGTCACTTGATCTTTTTCCCCTTCCACAAAGGCGGGCTGATAAAACCAGGTCATTTGAGGATTAACGACGAACAAAGAAGACACAGGACTGGTTACTTCGAATCTTAAATGTCCCGGAAATTTGTAGTCCACTTTACCAAAACTTTTTTTGATTCTACCGGTGGTTGAGACCAGGCTTTCTTCGTAATTAGCAGAAAACGACGATGGGACAAAACTTTTTGCGAATGAAAGAGTCGGAAAAAAACAACAGATCAATAGAAATAGTTTCATATTCGTTCCAATAAAAAAGGGGAAAGCTTCCTCTTTCTGAAGTTACTTATCCCCTATCCACAAACCACTAATGGAGCTGCACAGAGACGGCCTTAGAGACGCCCGGCTCTTGCATAGTCACTCCGTAAAGAGTGTCATTCAATTCCATGGTTTTCTTATTATGTGTAATTAAAATAAATTGTGACTCAGAACTCATCTCTCGCAGAAGTTCATTAAATCTTCCCACGTTGGCATCATCCAGAGGAGCATCGACCTCATCCAGGAGACAAAATGGTGATGGCTTAACCAGGAAGATGGAAAAAATAAGAGATACAGCAGTCATCGCCTTCTCACCACCCGACATAAGGGTAATTGAGGTCATTTTCTTGCCAGGAGGCTTGGCCACAATGTCCACACCACATTCGATGGAATCCAGGTCACCGATGACTTCCAGGCGAGCTTCACCGCCACCAAAGATGATCGGGAAAACCTTCGAAAAGCGTTCATTAACTTCAGTAAAGGCTTCTTTGAACCGCTCTTTTGATTTTTCATCGATATGAGCGATCGCCGTCTGAAGATCGGTTAGAGATTTTTTCAGTTCCTCTTCCTGCGTTTTAAGAAAATCATAACGAAGTTTTTGACGGTCATAATCTTCAATCGCTTGCCAGTTAATTTCACCTAAGCGATTAAATTCGGTCTTATATTCCTTGAACTTCTCTCGACCTTCTTTAATCTGACCAGGGAAGCGTTTTTCAAAAATATATTCCAGGGCTTCAATCTCTTTTGGCCCATCCTCGGTTTCCATCAGAAACATGTTAGTTAAATTTTTCAAACCTTGAATTTTATCTGAACTTATTTCCAGATGCTTCGTGAGTGTTGCACGAAGATCTATCTTATGACGCTCGAAGATGTCCTTAACCAAAAGTTCTTCTTCCAAAATGATTTGATTTGTTTTGAGTTCAAGCTCAACATTTTCTTTTTCGATTTTATTCAGGCGATTATTAATGTCCTTAAGCTCAGACTCCTTCTCCTGCATAGATAAAAGAATTTGTGCAATCTGATCCTTTAATAGATTCAAATAAGTCTCTTTGTCAGACAATACTTCGGACATGTCCCGGTTAGAAGCTTCAACTTGTTCGGCTTCAACTTGAGCATTTTCGATTTCTGTTTGATAATTTTCCAAGAGTTCAAGATTTGACTCCTGCTTTTCCCGGTAGCGCTCAATCTGAGAGTTCACATCATCAACTTGCGACTTAAGTGACGTGAGCTGTTGCTGGTAACTCTGTGCCTTTACTTTAAGTTCCATCAAGTCATCACGTTCATTTTCAAAACTGATTTTCAGTTCATGGTGGCGCGATTCATGGTCTGCGACATCAGAGGATAATTCCCTCACAGAAGAATCAAGATCTTCTTTGGCGTTGACTAGATTTTCATCCGACTCAATAAGATCAAGCCGCATTTTTGAAATTTCAGATTTTCTATTCTGTAGGATGTGCAGTCTCGCCGAATTGGAGGACTGATTCGACTCCTTAGACTCAAGTGCCGCTCTTGTCGCTACAAAGATCGTATTGATGTCGTTGAATTCTGAGGTCTTGGCTTCAAGAACCAGTTGTCCTTCGGCCAGATCATTTTCAAGTTGCTTAATGGTTGTCTCAAGAATTGCGAGTTCCGCCTGTTTTTCATCAAACTTAAGACCCATTTCCTGAATCAAATTATTACGCTGAACGATACCTTGCGCCTCTGATGCGGAATCATGACGAAGTCCATAGACCACTGAGTTTCCAACTTTCTTGATCAGAACTTTTCCGTCCTTGGAAACGAGTCCCTTAAACTGGATCTCAGGATTAATCTTAGAGGCCAGTTCGGTGGTTAAATTCTCAACCACAAAGAAACCATTAAGGATCTTAGAAAGCTTATCTTGATATTCAACATTATTAACTCTAACAATATCCACCAAGGCCTTCATTCCCTGGCAGCCTTGAGTCTCTAATCGACCAACCGATTCCTGAGAAATGAGTGAATCCTGTGGCCACAATAGATCCACAGTTGAATCAAAGTCTGACAATAAGGAAGCAAAGGCTTCCTTACCAGAAACAGATAGAACCACATCAAGTGACTCTCCAATCAATTGTTCAACAGCGACTGCATATTCGGGATCGCATTCAACAAGCTTTCCGAGAACTTCCAGGCTTCCATCATCTACTTTTTGCACAAGTTTCACGGCACCGGCACGACGGCCTTCAGCCGAGTTATTAATTTCGATCAGTGAATTACGTTTTGACTCCAAATGAATAACGTCACGAGAAAGGTCACGAAATTTAAGATCAGATGACTTGAGGTTATTATTGAGTGTCTCAACTTCCGATTTTAAAAATGGAAGCTGTGCCTTCAGTTCTTCAACCTTAACACCAGAAGATTTAACAACGGAGCGATCCTTCATCAAATCATCCGTAAAATTTGATGTACTTTTTTCTAGTGTCTCAATTTCAATCGTTGAATCCTGAAGAAGACGGGAATATTCTTCAAGTTTGGAGGTGTTTTTAAATAGATCGTTATCAAGTGACTGGAGCTTTTCTTTTGAAGAATTAAGTTCACGGCGCTTATCTTGTAATTCCTCTTCAAGCTCAAACATCTGAGATTTAAGAAGCTCTACCTTTTCTTCAAGGTTAGAAAAATCCATTTGCTCATAATTATTGGACTCAAGATCAACCAACTGGCCGCTCAGAGCTTCCAGTCGCTCGGAGCGCTTTTCGATATCAATATTCAATTCTTCGTTTTCACGGCGAGCTCTGTCGATATGTTTTTCTTTCTCGATGAGTGACTTTTTGAGGTGCTTCACTCTCTCTTCAGCTGCCGCAAGCTCCCTGGAATCATCGTTGTAATCATCCTGAGCAAGATCAATTTTCTCCATCATGTCGATTTTCTGGATTTTTTCATCTTCTAACAAAAGATCTAGTTGCGACTTACGTAGCGAGAGTCGCTCGTGTTCGTCGGCACGACCCTCAAGCATGCTATGAGCATTCACATAATCCTGAAGATAATCGTGTTCACGATGGGACTCAACGATGAGTTCGTATTTCCTGATACGCTCACGCAAAGTTTTAGCCTTTTCGGCCTTCTCCGCCTGACGCTCAAGATTTTTTAAATTCTTGTATATTTCGTTCTGAAGATCTTCAAGACGAACCAGATTAGACTGAGTTTGATCTATCTTTTTCAGCGATTCGCGCTTTCTTAACTTAAATTTCGTAATACCAGCAACTTCTTCAATCATTAGCCGACGTTCTTCAGGCTTGGCATTAACAAGCTTGTTAATCTCCCCCTGAGCAATAATGGAGTAAGACTTCGCCCCCGCACCAGTATCCATGAAAACTTCATGAATATCTTTCAACCGAGCAGGCTCGTTATTGATACGATATTCGGTTTCACCATTGCGATAAAGTTTACGAGTTAAGTGGATTTCCAGAGGCTTGGCAACGGCACCATTGATATGAATGTGCTTTCCATTGATATTATCCAACACCAGAGTGACTTCAGCAAAAGATGCAGGCGCATATTTTGATGATCCCGCAAAAATGAGATCCTTCATGTTGGTACCACGAAGGTGCTTTGCTGATTGTTCACCCATGACCCAGAAAAGAGCATCGACGATGTTCGATTTACCACATCCATTGGGGCCGACAATTCCTGTAATTCCTTCATCAAAAATGATGACAGTCTTGTCTTTAAAAGATTTAAAACCTTGGATAATGAGCCTATTAAGTCTCATGTAGCGACCTCTCGAAAAGTGTTTGTGTGTATCTTTAAAACCAAACTGAAGCTTCCGCTTCTTGCATCCATTTCAGTCAGTCATCTATAAAGATTGCCCCTATCTTCCTTCATTGTGGAACGGCCTGTCTAGAAATTTTGGACTTACTTTACCTCACAAATGAGTCAATGACTCAACGCCAACAAGCAAACTCAACCATCCTTAGTTGGCATGGATTCTGCTCTCTTGAGTGGATGAACAATGGAGGAGGAGAATATGTTTCGAAAGTTTTTGAAAAAAAAGGTCAGGAAAATCGCTAATTTTTTTACTGGTATGAGTGGAAAGGCGAAAAAAATCGATCTCGAAACAAAGAAGAAGAAAAGCACATTTGATGAAAAAATTCTAAGGGAAAGCGTGGATAGGGATATTTCCGCCATCTAACTGACTTTCTTGCTCTTCAAAAGATTTTATCTGCGCCCTTATTTATGCTTGTATTCATACACACCATCCCACCCATCCTCTGGTGGCCAATAAATAAATTCATTACACCTAATGGCATAGACTTTTGGAAGTAAGTCACCAGGGTTCTTCTCAGAAGCCTTCTCAAAGAAAGGAAGGGCCAGATCAAATTGCATCGAATAATAAAGCCTCAGGCCTTCATCAAATTCTTCCATATCACAAAGTTTTGATTGTTCGCTTAATGGAGCAATCAGTTCATATATTTTAACAGCACGATCCCTTCCCTTGACCTTCACCAGATCAATCATTCGGCATAAAAATTCATCTTTGACTTCTTCGTAAGTGTATTCACTGATAATGATCTTAGTTTTGTACTCCTTGTTTAAACCCTCAAGCCTTGAGGCAAGATTTACATTATCACCCATAACTGTATAGCTTCTGACAATATTGGACCCCATGTTTCCCGCGTTGACCTCACCAGTGTTGAGACCAATTCCGATTTTGATGACGGGTAATCCTCTATCTTTGAGATTTATATTTAACTTTTCAAGTTCTTTAAGCATTTGTAAGGAACAGTGGCATGCAAGTTTTGCATGGTTATCAGATGGGATCGGCGCTCCCCAAAACGCCATGATGGCATCGCCCATGTACTTATCGAGAGTGCCCTTATTATCAAAAATCAGATTCGTCATGGGAGTGAGATATTGATTGAGTAAATCAGATAGTTCCTTGGGAGTAATCGATTCTGATATTGACGTAAAACTTCTGATATCAGAGAAGAATATGGTCAAATTCATTTTTTTACCTCCCAACTCAACGGCTCCCGGATTGGATAAAATTTCGTTCACAATTGAGGGAGAGACATATTTTTCGAAGGTGCCTTTCAGAGAACGCATCTTTTGCTCTTCGGTAAAGTACTTGATGAATGTGAGGGTAATATAAATAGAAATCACAATCGACACCTGGAAAATAAGAGGAGAGACATATCCATTCTGGAAGATTAGAAATTTATCAATCAGATAAATGCTCATCAGTATACTCAAAGTGGCAATCATTCCTGCAATGGGACTAAAAAACGTCAAAAAAGCTGTTAGTGAAATACCTGTCACCAAAAGAAGTGGGAAAAGTATTTGTTCCTCTGATAGATGCTCGCTAAGAAAACCGGGCACATTATACGCTTCTTTTTTCAAAACCTGTCGGTCAAATTCTGTAAATAGATTTGAGATTACACTAGCGTGAGTCTCTACTCCGGGATAATTCTCATCAAATGGTGTCACTCTTAAGTCATAGACCCCAACCGCCGACGCTCCCAAAATAAGAACTTTATCTTTAAGGAATTTATTTTTATCTACCAATAGATCAACATCGTCTTTGAACTTTTTAGTCAAAGGATCAAATTTTCGCCAGGTGAGAGTCATATCCTTGGAATCTTCAAGAACTTGTGTGGCACTAACGTAGGGGAAAAAATATTGTGGGCCGGAATAATTAATGATTAATCTGCCTCTGCTGTCGACTGGAATCTGTAACTTTTCCACTCCAGAGGAGTTTAAAATTTTGAGCGATTTTATTTTGCTAACGGATTTTTTTTCGCTTTGTATTTCAAGTTGGGCGCGAAAGTCATTTGCCACTAGAAATGTCTTCAGGGCGAGGGAGAGAGCGTAGGAATTTCCATGCCTCGTTACCAAACGTGTTCTCCTAATGCTTCCATCAGTTTCCTGGATGGCATTAAAAAAACCTGTGTGCCTGGTAACATTTGAAAATTTGGGAATATTAACTTCCCAGTCGTAGATCTGGGGTACTTCATTGATGGATAATCCGGAAACCAAATCCGTAAAATATTTCTTAAAAGATTCATCAATGGATTTTTGTACTTCCGATTCCGTAAATACATTATTCGTCCAAAAATTTTTCAATGAAAGAGATTCAAATTGTTCATTTGATTCCTCAGAATCTCCCCAGAGAGAAAAAAAATTATCCTTATGAAACAGTTCATCTTCAGTCCCCAAAAAGCGATGACAATAATTCATCGCCTCTTCCCGAATTCTTTTCTTGAACCTGACTAATTCTTTCTTACTAAAGGTTCCCAATGTTTTTTGGAAGACTTGATGAATACTTTTTTTCGTTGCCAGCGCCGGAGCGACTTCGGATAATAGATCCTTTGCTGTCGAGGTATCATTATTGACTGCCAATAATGACAGTCCTGGGAAAAATAATTCCGGAATCAAATTTTTATATTCACTCAAGTTTTTTTTCAGTGATGATATCAGGACCGGATAATCTTCAAAAAATTTCTGAGAGGAGCTATTCTCGAGCAATATAAAATAGTTCAACAAATGTTGATTAAATTTTTCCTGCGGAAAATTGACTTGTTCCATTTGAGGATATTGAATAATTAAAGGCGAATGATCACGAGACCAATACTGACCTTCATGAGTTCTGGCAAAATAGGCATCAAGACACAAATCGACATGAGGGGATGTTTGAAAATTATCTCCATCAAAATAAGAACCAAGCACAAGTTGATTAGCATGTTTTTTTATGACTCTTGCAAATTCTTCGTCTGAATCATTAATACTGATCTCTTTCTCCACTTTATTTAATAATGACTGGTTAATGTTGG
>CAXNNO010000111.1:0-7272 GCA_964203555.1 Bacteriovoracales bacterium | reverse complement strand
CACAGTAGGTGCGACTTATAAAAATGAGTTTTTTGCACCTTTCTCAAACTTCGGTACAAAGATGGTGGACATCGCTGCTCCGGGGATGCTGATCGATTCTGCTATTCCTGGAAATGATTATTTAAAAGTATCCGGAACATCTCAAGCGGCCCCTTTTGTTGCCAATGTTGCTGCTAAAATCAAGGAAGCAAATTTAAAACTGACTCCTTCTCAGGTTAAAAAAATTCTTCTGGGAACAGTTGATTCCAAGGCGTTTCTTAAAGATATGGTCGCGACTGGAGGGATTGTGAATTCCGAAAGAGCGGTTGTAGCAGCGGAAATGACTAAAACTCTCGACATTGCCTCTGCTATTCGAAGAGCGAACCTTCAAGTGAGGGATGCTCAAAGTTTTACTGGCGAGAGTGTTAATCCTGAGCTCATTGTTCCTATTCCATTACCATCTATGTTTCAGTAAATAGATCCTTAACTGCCCTATCTCATTGAGGGACCATAAACAAATGGTCCCTCTCAAAAATGATCTTTCTTTTTCTTCTTCGTCTTGCATAGGATCTTCTGAAAATCCGATCAATATTTACACTGAGACTCGCACACACGCCCTTAAATTCCTCATATTTCGCTTCGGGAACATACTTTTTTACGATGGTGGAGATAAATTTATGTTCATTGAATAGAGATTCAAAAAAGCGGGCAAACTTTGAGAGGATTAATTCCTTAAAAAAATATTGTTTCGGTGCGAGACTTAAAAAAAAAGAGAGGGAGCGAAGGGGAAGAAAAAATAAGGTTTGTTCAGGAAGGAACCACTTTTCAAATAGGTCAGTTCAAAAAGGCCCCGACTTAACGGGGCCAGGTTTTTTTATTTTTTAAACGGCTTGATTTCACCACTTTTTAGTTTGGCCTTATAATCATTTAATGCAACCTTCACCTTAGGCAGGAGAATGTAGCATGCCATGATGTTGGGAAGTGCCAGGAGACCATAAACGGCATCAGACAAATTCAACACAATATTTAATTGGGCAATGGCCCCAATAAAAATAAAGATAATAAAGATGTATCGATACGCCGGTATATATTTTTCACCAAAGATGAAAGTAACACCTTGCTCGCCGTAATAAGACCAGGAAATGAGTGTGGAAAAAGCAAAAAGCGTAACCGTTAGAGTTACGATCCATCTTCCAGCAGGCCCCATGACCGTTTCAAAAGCGTAGGCCGTCATTTCAGAGCCGGCCTGTATCCCTTCGGCTGACCAGGCACCAGTTAAAAGAAGTGCGATAGCGGTAATTGTACAAACGACAATTGTATCAATGAATGGCTCCAACAGAGCAACAATTCCCTCCTGAACCGGAGTTGATTTCGCTGCAGCGTGGGCCATAGCCGATGAGCCCATGCCGGCCTCATTGGAGAAAGTGGCGCGCCTGATACCCATGACAATTACATCTTTAAATGCTGCTCCCGCAAAGCCGCCCACTGCAGCAGTTCCCGCAAAAGCACCGGAGAAGATTTGAGAAAACATGGTCGGAATCATATCGAAGCGAGCGATGATAATCCACATAGCACCAAAGAGGTAGAGTCCAACCATCGCAGGAACCATCTTCTCAGTGACCTGACCAATGCGCTTAATTCCGCCAATCAAAATCATGAAAGCACCAGCACAGAAAATAAGTCCTGATAGCCACTCAGGAACGCCGGCCGAGGTTTTAATGACTGCTGCCATCTGGTTAGACTGGAACATGTTCCCAGCACCAAAAGATGAGAGAATCACAAATAAGGCGTAAATCCAGGCGACTGGATAAAAGTTTTTAGAAAGAGCGTTCTTGATCACAAACATCGGTCCACCGTGGACGACGCCCTTATCAGTCACGTCACGGTAGGATAGGGAAAGTGTCACTTCAGTAAACTTAGTACACATACCAATGAAGCCCGCAACCCATAACCAAAATACTGCACCTGGCCCACCGAGTGAAAGGGCCACTGCAACTCCGGCAATATTCCCTAGTCCTACAGTTGCAGACAGGGCCGAACACAAGGCCTGAAAGTGAGATATTTCTCCCTTCATCGATGGGTCATCATATTTTCCAAGAATGATTTCGATGGCGTGTTTAAAAAAACGCAACTGAGGGAAACCGAAATAGATTGTAAAGATAATTCCCGATCCGACGAGTAGCCCGACCAATGGGACTCCCCAGACGAGTCCTACGAACTGAGCAGTAACCTGTTCAATGGTTTCTAGCATGAAAGCTCCTTCAATAATAAATGCGGTGAGGCACCATTTCATCATCAAAGCGGATCAGTTGTCTAATGTATTCTTGGAAAGAGCCATGACTTGGCCAGACTTTTAAAACGCCTCGGGCCTCACTTATTTTTAGCCATGTTAATTTTTAACCAACGAGGTGAACTATGAAGAAACTTTTATTCGCTGGCCTATTGGGACTCTCTGTCCTGTCGGCCCCTGCCTTTAGTGAAGAGAGAATTATGTCAGTTCAGCATCTCGAGAATGGAAATAGTTATTTTAGAATTTCCATTCAGGATGGTGGTCTTTTAAATGGAAATTATGCCGGCTGGTGTGCAGACTGGTCGGGACTTATTGAAGATAACGTGCCTTACGTTTTTAATTTTTATTCAAGTCTTTCTGAAAATTTTCCAGACGGTCTGATCGATCATCCGGAAAATCTGGATGAAATGAACTGGGTCCTTAATCAGGATTTTGTTGGAAAAAATGCGGGTGGGGGACTTGGGTTATATACATCAGGCGACGTTCAGTTAGCTCTCTGGACGCTTCTGGATAATAACTTTGATGCCTCTAGCGTCGGACCCTTTTCTCAATTAAGAGTGGATAAAATCGTTTCTCTGGCCTTGAAGTACGGAAGTGGGTTTACTCCAACCTGCAAACAAGAGGTCGGGATCATTCTTGATCCGGGAACTCCCCAATCAACCATTATCGAAATTAAAAGAAGTCATTTCTATAAGTGCGTTGTTCCCGATTCCGGAGAGCAATAAAATGAAGAGGCCCAAATTTATTTGGGCCTCACCTTAGTAAATAAGAATTGATTGTCGCTGCTCCAAATATTCGGCCTGATTTTTTTTCATGATTCCCTGGTACTCATCTTCAGTCCCGCGCTTTTCTACCCATAAACGAAGCTCATCAGTTCCATTAATCAGGTCCACCGGCATTTTGTGGTATTCGTATTCATAGGGGGGTTCTTTCCAGGTAAAACCACTCCCAAGTTCATGGTACATCTCACGAAGAAGATATTGGCATAATCTCCAAGGCTCAAAAATGTTTCTATCTGTTACGTGAATCTGATAACCTCCACAGGGTTTTCCCATGTGCTTTTGGAAGGTGGGAAGAAAAATAAGTGGCCGAAGAACAAATCCGCGCAAATCGGCCTTCGCAAGAACTGTTTTTAATTTGTCATGGAACCCAAATGCTTCCAGCCCCGGGTGACCAATGATTTCAAGTGAGCGTGTTGTTCCACGCCCTTCGGATATATTTGTTCCTTCGTAGAGGACTGTTCCTACGAAGGTATAGGCCGCTTCAATGGTTGCAAGGTTTGGCGAGGGAAGTACCCAGGGAAGACCTGTGTCTTCATAGCTCATTTTGCGATCATAGCCCTTCATCTCGATGACTGTCAGTTTACAATCTTTTCCGCCCCAGTATTTTTGATGCATACGCGCGACTTCACCCATCGTAAGACCATGCCGAACCGGTATGGGATGACGGCCTACGAAGGAAGCGTAATGAGGATCTAAAATATTACCCTCAAGTGTTTGGGCATTGATGGGATTCGGCCGATCGAGAATGATCACTTCGATCCCCTTTCTCTGGCAGGCCTCCATTAAAAGTGTCATCGTGTAGATATAAGTATAAATTCTCGTCCCTACGTCCTGCAGGTCAACGAGTATGTGATTCAATCCATCGAGCATTTCATCAGTGGGAATTCTTGTTTCTGAATAGAGCGAATAAACAGGGAGCTTAAAATAGGGATGAATATAATGAGTGGATTCAACCATGTTGTCCTGAACATCAGTTACAAAACCATGCTGAGGACCAAATATTTTGGTCAGCTGTTTACCAAAAACACGTTGCAAGGCCACAAGTCCGTGCTCGAGATCTTGAGTGACTGAGGCGCTATGACAAAGATAACCGATGTTTCCTTTGAAATTGTCCCTAAGAGATTTATCTTCAATTAAACGCTGTAAACCAGTGCCAACCACTGCCATAATGTCTCCTGATAAGTAGGTCAGTCTATTCTAGAGAGGATTTTTTATTCTATCAATGAGAGATCTCTGTCATTTTTTTGGCACTAAAGCTTCTCTTGTACAGGATCTGGTAGCTCTGATACTATTTTCCTCGATACAAGAAAATATCCGGAGGAAAAGATGAAGCAATACCATGAACTCATGCGAAGAGTATTGAGTGAGGGTGTAAAAAAAGAAGACCGCACCGGAACGGGGACTCTTTCGGTGTTCGGTCATCAAATGCGCTTTAATCTGAGTGACGGGTTTCCCATGGTGACAACTAAGAAATGTCACATGAAATCGATCATTCACGAGCTTCTATGGTTTCTTCAAGGGGATTCGAACGTTAAATATCTGAAGGACAATGGAGTTTCAATCTGGAACGAATGGGCCGACGAAAACGGTGATCTTGGACCTGTTTATGGGGTTCAGTGGCGCAGCTGGAAAACCCACGATGGCAGAACTATTGATCAAATAAAAAATCTCGTTGAAATGATTAAAAAAAATCCAGACTCACGCCGCTTAATCGTCTCAGCGTGGAATGTTTCCGATGTTGATAAAATGGCCCTCCCTCCCTGCCATACGATGTTTCAATTTTATGTTGCCGACAATAAGCTCTCCTGTCAGCTCTATCAACGATCGGCCGATATCTTTCTGGGAGTTCCCTTTAATATTGCAAGCTATGCTCTTCTGACTCATATGGTTGCTCAGGTTTGTGGGCTGGGAGTAGGGGATTTTGTGCATACTTTTGGAGATGCTCACTTATATTTGAATCATCTCGAACAGACCCATCTCCAGCTCTCTCGAGAACCATTTATGCTTCCACAAATAAAAATTAATAACGATGTGACTGATATTTTTTCATTTAAGTTCGAAGACTTTGAACTGATCAATTATCAGTCTCATCCCCACATTAAGGCCCAGGTGGCGGTGTAAAATGAGAATATCTTTTGTCGTTGCAAAATCCGATAACAATGTGATCGGTATAAATAACAAACTGCCCTGGCATCTTAAAGATGATTTAAAGAATTTTAAAAAGCTGACGCTGGGTCACCATCTCCTCATGGGACGTAAAACGTTTGAATCAATTGGTAAACCTCTCCCCGGGAGAGTGAGTCTGGTTGTTTCCGGTCAGCCCCAGGCAAATCAGGACTCAGTTCTATGGTTTAATTCCATCTTTCGCGCTATTAAGCATGCCGAAAGATGTGGTGAAACCGAACTTTTCATTATCGGCGGAGAGAAGATTTTTAAATCCGCTCTCCCCCTTGTCGATCGGATTTATCTGACCGAAGTGAAGGCCACAATAAGTGGAGATGTTTTTTTTCCAGCGCTATCACTTAAAAATTGGAAGAAAGTTTCAGAGGAATCTTTTCAAAAGAATTCTGATAATGATTATGAATTTTCTTTTCTCGTCCTGGATCGTAAGTGATTAATCAATGATGATTGAAAACAACTGACCAAATAGATTGATTCTTCATTATTAATTTAGAATAAGTTTCTCCCTTTCGGAGTGCCCTTTTGTTAAAATAATCTCACCAGGGGAGAAGAGGTTGCAAACTCTTAACCTATTTGCAAAGGAAAGCGGCCAGACTGGCGGGTATGAAAATATCTGATCATTATGGTGAGTTTCTGAGGGCAGCACTGGAAAAAGGGTCGCCGAAGGTGACCCTTTTTCTTTAGATTCATATTAGAATTTTTCTTATTTCACATTTTCCAACACTCTTAGTTTCTCTGGTTTATAACTTCTGGAAAGTTCTTATCCATCTTCCATTTATTTTCAAGATTCAGTTGTTAGGGTTGTCTAAAGGTGCGGAGCAGTAGAAACTCCTCACATGAGAGACGATTTAGAACTGGAGGTTCTAGGATGGAACGTAAATCACTTTGGAAAAATTTTTTACTTCTTACCGTTGGTGGTCTTTTGGCACTTCACCTAAACGTGTCGAACGCAGCCGAAACGACCGGCACCTCTAACACAAGCTCTGATGCTTCGGATGAGTGTGTTCTGGAGCAGGAGTAGAATATTTGAAAAAAGCTCCAAGAGGCCGCCCTGTGCGGCCTCTTTATTTTAGGAGGAAGTTTATTCCAGAGAGATAACCCTCAAACTTTTCAATTTTAGGAATAACCCAGATAAAGTCAGGCCTCTTTTTTGAGAGCCACCGGCCTTTGAAAATGTTTCCATGCCGGTCCATCGTAAGCTGGTACTTAACTGTGAGCTGGCCCAATTGCGACGGATGTTTTTCCCAGGAATTTTTTTCAGTAACATCAACATAGGTCACTTTCGTCACCAGAGTGACTTCTTTATCCCCGGAATGAGTTTTCATCTTTTCAATGACTGATTCATACTTTGTCACTGGATGGTTCCAGACTTCCTTGTAGCGTTCAATATCTGCTATGACACTCTCTCCTCTGAGACCCAGTTTGTTTGCCAGAACCACATGAAAATGAACGGCACTCAAGTCATCGTCACAGGCATCATCGTGACCAATTTCTTCATCCTCGCATCTTCGACCTAAAATATCACCCTCCGGCAGGATGACTTTTGAATAGGCCCAGGTGAGTATGGCCTTAATGTCAGAGGAACCAAAATAAACATCAATGCCGTCCGGATTTTTAAATATTCCAGGTGCCGGCTCCTGGTGGTGAATGCTTGCACCTGCCCATCCGTGACACAGTCCTTCCCAGTTAAGACTTCCTGATCTTGCTATTCGATCAACTTCGGATTTCATTGGATAGTCATAGTTACCCATGAATAGATCATATTTTTCTGATGGTGAGAGTTCTTTGAGGAGGGATTCGGGCATGGTAAAAATTTCTCTCTCCGATGGAGATGCGTAACCAAATCCTTTCTTCGTCGGAGTATTCCATCTGCGGTTGATCGCGCCCTTATTAAGTGGCCAGGAGTCTCCGGACCAGAATTTTTTCTGATCGCTAACTTCTCCCTTCAAGGGGAGATAATTAAAATTAAAAAACATATTTTTTTCGAGGAGAATCTCCTCAGAAATGATATTTTTCAATGGATAGTCCCGTCCATTGTCA
>CAXNNO010000110.1:0-7296 GCA_964203555.1 Bacteriovoracales bacterium | reverse complement strand
TTATTATCCCAGGTTTACTCGACTGGAACTTTTTGAGAAAGGCTTCATCGCAAAAGAATCGACTCATTCCAGAGGCAGTGCAGTTGATTTGACTCTTTTTGATCTTGATACAGGTAAGGATCTGGATATGGGAACTGTGTTTGATTTCTTTGATGAGCTATCTCATACAGAATCACCCCTTGTGACCAAAGATCAGTTAAATAATCGGCTGCTGTTGAAAAATTTGATGGAATCCAACGGGTTCAAAAATTTTTCACAGGAGTGGTGGCATTTCTCTTTCCGCCCGGAACCATTTCCCGAACAGGCATTTAACTTCGACGTTGAGTGAACTCATTCAAATTTCAGCTCATACTCAGCATGGATATCATTCAGCTCTCTCATAGAGTTTCTCCAGTACACAAACATAAAATAGGGTGCGACTAGGATCAGACTTAAATGAATTAAAATTTTCATGCTCTCTCCTTGATAACATTATGATCTTTTCAATGTTGAATGACAGTTTTGGGTTTTGTTAAAATGGTTAAGATTTGATTAAGGCTCTCAAAGGCCTTACTCAATTTTGAACTAGGTTGATCTCATCCTTTTTTAACTGCCCCTCTTGAATGGTGTTAGCATTCTCGCACTCGCCCGCAAAAAGACTTTAAACGTTCGCTGCTGTTTCATCAGAAGGTAATTCCACGATTTTAATGATGAATTTAGGTTTTCAACACCAGGCTACGGGGTCAGTTATGGACCTTTTTGCCTGCTGCACATATTTTTGCAACGCCCACAAACAGGTCCTATAATATACATAAGCTTTTTGTTTAGTACCTAACCTAAGGATTATGGTTTGTAATGAATCAATTAAAGAAGAACCAAACGGATGAAGTTGGGAAAAGCCTTTACCCAACATTTGGTAAAATTAATGGTGAACATCCCTTTAAAACCCAGGTCCCCGGCGGGAGAGTGGAGTATCAGGCCCGTTACAAAAAAGGCGGGAAAATTGCCTACTTTAATTTCGAACTTGCCCGAGAGATGGGTCTCATTTCGAAGTCTCATCCCGACCTCATCAATCCTGAACTTGAACGGGAAGTTTTAGAAACCTTCAGCATTGTCATCATTAACGAGTATGATCTTGAGAACAAGGTTAAAATTCCCAAAGAGGAGATTCATCCTCACACTTTCATGGCCACAAGATATCTTCAGTTACAGCATCCCGACAAATTTGGAAGAACTTCCGGGGATGGAAGATCGTTGTGGAATGGTACGGTCAGGCACAATGGAATTTCCTGGGATATTTCCAGTTGTGGAACGGGTGCAACCAGATTATCTCCGGCATCCAATATAAATAAAAAATTCTACCAGACAGGCGATCCGAGTGTTTCTTATGGTTGCGGCCTCTCAGAGGTGGGAGAAGGTCTGGAAACATTGTTCTTTTCTGAAGTTCTTGGAAAGAACGGGTTTAAGACCGAAAAGATTCTTGCCATTATTGAGTTTGATAAAGGCCTCAGTATTAATGTGCGTGCCAATCAAAATCTCCTGCGGCCAAGTCACTTCTTCGGTCATTTGAAGCAAGGTAATTTTCAAACACTAAAACAAGTTGCCGATTATTACATCTCTCGCCAGATAGAAAACAAGGCATGGGTGCAAACGAATTTTAAAAATGATAAGGAAAAATATGGGTACCTCGCCCATCAGGTGGCGAAATCCTTTGCAGAAACGTCTGCTAAGTTTGAGGATGAGTATATATTTTGCTGGCTTGATTGGGACGGGGATAACATTCTCATGGATGGAGGAATCATAGACTACGGTTCGATCCGGCAGTTTGGTTTATTTCATGCCCAATACCGTTATGATGATGTCAGCAGATTTTCAACTACGATCATTGAACAAAAACAAAAAGCTAAATATATTGTTCAATGTTTTGCTCAGATTGCTGATTTTTTGACAACCAGAAAGAAAAAATCATTATCCCAATTCAGTCATCATGAAGTGATGAATTTTTTTGATCAGCACTATCTGGAATGCAAAGATCGAAATCTCATCCAAAAGATAGGGTTTAAAAAGACTCATCAGGAATTACTTTTTAAAAAACACCGATCACTTATAACCCGGTTCCGTAAGGCCTTTGGGTATTTTGAGAAGTCTCAGTCCAAACGAGGAATCTATAAGGTTCCAGATGGTGTAACAAGAGATGCTATTTTTTGCATGAGAGATATACTGAGAGAGTATCCTCAGCTTTGTCTCACAAAACGAACTGGTTTATCTCATGAGGATTTTACGGAAGTTATAAAATCCTCCTATGCAAAAAGAAGTGATCTCAAGCTGACTGATGTCCGGAAAAAACAAATAAATCGTTTTCAAACATCATACATGTCTTTGCTTTCCGCGGTTGAAAAAGACACCAGCCTAACAAAAGCACAGCTGTTGTTAGAATTGACGATGAGATCATCGGTTATTAATAAATTCGACAGGGTCACAGGTAATTCCATCTCGTATATTGTTCAAAAGGTACAAAAGCTAAAACCGAAACTTAGTGCCGATGAATTATTCAAACTATCCCAGCAGTTTTCTTCTTATCAAAACCTTGACCCGGACCAAAAAAAGATAAATAACAATTTTCAGTCACGACATAAGAACATTATGCAAAATCTTTATTCTATCGTTCGAGAGTGTCGTGAGGGGATATGAAATTAGTCTTTTTCAGCGGAGGAGACGATAAAGAAAATCGGACTCTGGATAAATGTTTTATTGAGCTTCTCGATAAAAAAAATCCGGTTGTCACCTTCATACCCTCCTCGTCCTATCTGTCGGAAATTGAGTTCAAGCTCTTTGTTAAACATTACTCAAAGCTTAAAATAACTCGTTTTATCCACTTCCCAATTGATATTCCATTTGACCGAATCATGTTTCAGGAGGTCATGCGAAGTGATGCTATACACATGGGTGGTGGAAATACTTTTTATTTTTTAAATAGTTTAAGAAAGGCGAAGCTTTTAAGAAACCTGAGACTTTTTGCGGAACAGGGAGGGATCTTAACCGGTCTTTCTGCCGGGGCAATCATGATGACGGAAAACATAGATATGGCCGCTTACCCGGATTTTGACCGGGATGAAAATGTGGTTGGAATTAAGAATCTTTCCTCACTTGGTTTAGTCGATTTTGCTTTTTTTCCCCATTTTAAAAACTCTTCACGCTACGACACTGTTTTTAAAAAATATTCAAAACAACACAAAAAAGTAATCTATGCTTGTCCTGATGGATCAGGAATAGTTGTAAAAGACCAGGAGCTGCGCTTCGTGGGGAAAACCTTTGCCTTCAGTGAAGGTCACAAGTTTGCCATCAATTAAGAGGCCAGATCTATTTCGACATAAAGCGGAAGATGATCTGACAGGTTTTTCCAGTGAGATTCTTTTAAGGCGACTGCTTTAATCGGAGTCAGTTTATGGACAAAGATTCTGTCCAAAGAAATCAAGGGGAGAAAGGAGGGAAATGTCGCTGGGTACTTTCCGTGAAGTGAGCAGAAAACCTCTTGGGCGTTTAAAGACTTCTCAATTTTAGGTGATATTTTTTTATTCCAATCATTAAAGTCACCCACTAGAACCCAAGGAATATCTTTTTCAGGCAGCATATGTTTCATCAACATTTCAACCTGAAGATCTCGTCCCGCCTGAGTGAGATCAAGATGGGTGTTACATAGGAGGATCTCTTTTTCAAGTTCCGGAATCATAATCCGGGTCTTGAGTAGACCTCGATGCTCGAAGCGATTGGTGGAGATTGAAAAATTTTGCCATTCAATAATAGGAAATTTACTCAGTATAGCATTTCCGTGATGTCCTGCCGGGTAGACGGCATTTTTTCCGTAGGCAAAATGTGGCCAGACAGTATCAGCAATATATTCAAACTGGATTGCTGTTTTCCAATCAGGGATCCGGCATTTCTTATCCTCATGGTCTCCCAGAACCTCTTGAAGAAATAAAATGTCCGCATCAGTTTCACGCATCGCAAGTCGAATTTGTTCCAGAATGAAATCACGATTTCCAATCGTAAAGCCTTTATGAATATTGTACGAGAGGATTTTTAACTTCATGCTTAGAACCAATATTTAAAAATAAAAAGTAGTCTTGAGAGAAACCTGTCCCACATGGGTCTTTGCCTGAGGCCTTCCAGAGTGATTGACTTTTGAGACATAGAGGAATTTAGGAAGTTATCTTCAATCACCTTCTTATTATGCTCATCATGGACTTCGAGGTCGACCTCTAAATCATGGATAAAACTTCTATGGTTTAGGTTCGTTGAGCCAATCGTCATGAAATCATCGATGATATAATTTTTTGCATGGAGAACTGATTCAGTAAACTGATAAACCTTGACTCCATTTTTCAAGAGATAGGCGAAATAAAAATATTGCAGCCACTTAAAGACATGAATATCGGTTTTTTGTGAAATGAGTATCCTCACATCAATGCCTCGCTTGGCGGCGTTGCCGAGTGCCCTGATGAGGCGTCTCTTTGGAATAAAATAGGGCGTCATGAGCCATATTCTTTCCTGTGATTTGTTAATGTGATTCAAAAAGTTTTTATAAAAGAATCTTTTCATAAAAAGCGTCTGGTTTAGTCTTAAAGGTGATTGGCGCCAATTAAGATTAAGACGATTTTTATTTTGCCTCTTATATTTAAAAAAATCTCTTAATCTCCAAATTTTTTTAAAATTCAAGACCGCGAATTTGACATATCCACCGGTCACTTTTACCCCCATGTCTTTCCATGGTTTTTCAAAATGATGCCTCGTGTGAACAGTCGTTATGTTAAAGCTTCCTGTGTACATGATCTTTTCATCGATCGTAATAATTTTTCGATGATTTCTCCGGTTAAGTCTCCAGATTCTACCTGCTAATACATAAAGTTTTTTACCCAAAGATAATTTGCCAAAATAGGGATGATAAAATGGTAAGGGATTATAAATTTTAACATCGATCCCTTTTTTGGAAAAAATTCCGTGTAATTTATCCAGGAAACCATAGCTTCCAACTCCGTCGACAATGATTTCAACCCTCACACCCCGTTGGAATGCCGTGATAAGATGGGCCGTGAGCTGCTTGCCTAAAATATCATCATCAAATGTGTATATCTCAAGAGTGATATATCTCTGAGCGTGATCAATATCTCTGATCACGCTTTCAAAATACTCATCACCATCTAAAAAAATCTGCTCAGTTTCCCAGAAGTTCGACATAGGATGTTTATCGGTACTTATAGGTTTTAATAAAGAGGAGTGGTCTTGTCGGGTTTAATTGTTCCCTCATTGTTCCTGGTTTTTTTACGATAAGAAGATGTTCCAATTTACATCAGGATACCAATGGCCTTCACGAAAGAGAATTTTCTTAGCATTATCAAATCAGCATCCGCCTCTGGCGTCAGTGATATTCATCTGAGAACTGATGAAAAACCCTGCTTCCGTATTAGGGGAGACCTGATGCAGGTGAAGGCCGAACCTCTGACTTCCGAGGACATGAAAATGATTTGTGGCCTGATGGTCAAAGACCTGGAGTTACTAAAAAAGATTGATATTTTAAAAGAGCATGACGGCTCTTTCTCGGTCCCGAATGTTTGCAGGGTACGTTTCAATATTTTAAGATACCAGGGCAAATTGGGAATTATTCTTCGATTAATCAGCGATAAAGTTCCATCGACAGAAGAATTAAAATTACCGGCAGTTATTAATAAAATAGCCAGTGCTAACTCTGGCCTGGTACTTGTGACTGGAGCAACCGGGTCTGGCAAATCCTCAACTCTGGCCGCAATGATTAATTTCATCAATAAATCTTCTGCGGTCCACGTCTTAACCCTTGAGGATCCAGTGGAGTATGTTCACAATCCGATAAAGGCTCGCATCACCCAGAGAGAAATCGGCCAGGATACAAATGATTTTAACTCTGCACTTCGTTCTGCTCTCAGACAGGACCCGGACATTATTCTCATTGGAGAGATGAGGGACGCGGAGACAATTTCAATTGCAATTAAGGCAGCGGAGACAGGTCATCTGGTCTTTGGAACAGTTCATACAACTGATGCCTTGAGCACTATCGGTCGACTTATTTCAATGTTTCCTCCAGAGGAGCAACATGTTGTCAGAACAAGGCTGGCAGATAATCTTCATTCAACTATTTCTCAAAGACTCCTGAAAACAACTGATGGAAAGGGGCGAATCGCTGCCCAGGAAATTATGATCAATAATCCGGGTATTCGAGAGGCGATTCTTGACCCCACAAGAACAAAAGAAATTTATACCTACATCGAAAAAGGTAAAAATAGTTCCGGGGCGCAAAGCTTTGATCAGCACATTACCAAGCTCTACAAGCAGGGCGTGATTTCTATGGAAGAGGCCAAGAACAACGCAACTAGGCCGGATGATTTTGAACGAAATCTTATGTTTGGGGATTCTGGCGTCGACTAATGAATAGTAATCATCTTTATGGATTGATATGATTCTTGGATAAAGGATCCATTTATGCAGCTATCATTCCGACATTATTATTGGCGCTGGTTAAAAAATCTTGCAATCCTTATGTTTGTTTACGCCATCCTGATGACCATTGCCCGATTGGGATTTGCATTCTATTTTGGTGATGTCGTGAGGTTGATGGACAACTCACTTGAATTAAAGCGCGCTTTCTGGCTTGGTTTCCGTTTTGATCTCATACCTCTTGCCTACGTTACTATTATTCCGTTCACGTTGCTCCATATGGGTTATTTTCTCCCAGGTAAATGGGTTATCAGGAGCATGCGGCCTATTCTTGTGACCCTTCTCTTCTTTGGCTACTTATCTCTCTCATGGTTGTATGTGTTTGATTATGGTTTTTACTCATACTTTCAGGATCACATCAACATCCTCTTCTTTGGTCTTTTTGAAGACGATACGAAAGCACTCCTCATATCCATTCATAAAAATTACAATCTGATTTTGTGGGGACTCGTTTTGGTCGTTTTTCATTACGGTCTGTTTCGCTTCGTTAAATTTTCATTCTCCCCTTTTGATTTTGACTTAAGAGTAAAGAAAAATGATTTTAAGCCCCTCATCGTTTTCATATTCGGCGGGGCCTTGTTAGGGATCATGGGTCGGGGAAACTTTTCGAGGCTCCCTCTTTCTGTTGAGGATGCTCATATCAGTAGTAATGAATTCATCAATGAAATCGCCCTCAATGGGGCGCTTACTTTGAACAGGGCCATTAAAATTAGAAAAACGTATGGAAAAGATGATTATAATTATTTGAAAAATGACAACTTTAAAGATTGGAAAGAAGCTTTTGCGGCCTAC
>CAXNNO010000109.1:0-7299 GCA_964203555.1 Bacteriovoracales bacterium | reverse complement strand
TCGTGGTATGTGGAGTAGGAGCTGCTCTTTTTCTTGGCGGCGGCAATATGCCGTTTAATATACAGATTGATATTATTCCCCTGCAACTTGCACAAGTGGTCATATTCATGACCAAGGCCCTGGCGCTTTACTATGTTGTGATTTGGATTCGATGGACCTTTCCTCGTCTTCGCGTAGATCAGCTTATGTCCATTTGTTGGAAATACTTAACTCCAATTGCCATATTCAACCTCGTAGGAAATGCCGTTTGGATTGTTGTGTTTAATGGAAAATCAATTGCCGACCTTGTGTTCGGCGGTCAGTAATTGAAGGATTAAAAATGTTTGTTCAATTTCTATTCTTATTATCTGCTCTCCTCACCGTTGGTGGCGCCTTAGCAGTTGTTCTAACTAAGAACATCATGCACTCGTGCGTGTTTCTTCTGGGTTCACTGATCGGGATGGCCGGACTCTACGCTACACTTGGGGCCGACTTTGTGGCCGTCACCCAAATAATGGTTTACGTCGGTGGTATCGTTATTCTGATGCTTTTTGCAGTCATGCTCACAGGCGGAAAAGATTTCGTATCACGTGCACAAAACCTTCTTGGCCTTGCGCCATCAATGGGTAACAAATGGACCTATACAATTGGTCTTTTTGTCGGAGTGGTTTTTCTTCTCACTAATGTCAAATTAATCATGAATGTTAAGGAAGCCTTACCGCCTAAAACTTTTGGTAATGAGTTTCCGTCGACTGTTTCACAGATCGGTCACCTTTTGGTTAAGGATCATGTTTTAGCGTTTGAACTTTCTTCTGTTCTTTTATTAGGTGCTCTTGTTGGCGCAGCAATTATTGCTCGTCCAAGAAAGCAATAATCGGAAAAATTATGATGAGCTTAGCGTCTTACTTAATAATCTCTCTCGTCCTTTTTGTTTTGGGTCTTGTGGTGATGATTTCTCGAAAAAACATCGTTGCTATCCTTTTAGGGATTGAATTAATCCTGAATGCGGCTTCACTTAATTTTGTCGCTTATTCAAGGTTTGTAACCAATAACCTGGATGGCCACATTTTCAGCCTATTTATTATTGTCATTGCCGCTGCAGAAGCGGCTGTGGGTCTTGCGATCATTATCCGTTTCTTCCAGATAAAAGAAACCATTCATGTTGATGAAGCGACTCAATTGAGAAACTAAGGGTTAGATATGGAATATACAGTTGGAAGTATTGCACCGATTTTTATTGCACCAGTTATTGCGTTTGTCATAAACGCTTTTCTCGGGCGCAAACTCCCTCGCCAGGGTGATTGGTTGGCAACGCTAAGCATTTTTGTTTCTTTTATTTTTTCTGCACGCATTTTCGGAGACTTTGTTTTTGGAAAGTTTGCAACCGATTATTTTATCCACAAGACCTTTACCTGGTTTGACCTCTCCTACGGAGTCAATATTTGGAAAGTTGATATGGGTATCTATATCGATAATATGGCTGCCATCATGCTTCTGATGGTTTCAGGGGTCGCTTTTCTGATTCACCTTTTTTCGACCTGGTACATGGACCATGATGAAAAACATGGTCGGTTTTTTGTCTTTCTACCACTTTTTACTTCCGCCATGCTGGGCCTAGTTTTATCAGATAATCTTTTTTCTCTATTCATCTTTTGGGAAATCATGGGCTTTTGCTCATATTCCCTGATTGGAATCTATAATAAAAAAGAGAAGGCTGGGGATGCTTCACTGAAAGCATTCATGACAACAAGAGTTGGGGATGTGTTCCTGCTTTTGGGTATGGTTGCCATTTGGATGGTGATTGGCTCGGTTTCATATGTTGATATTTATGCTGCCATTGCTGAAGGCAAGTTTGCAGGCCAAACAGTCATTGGCATATCGTTGGCAAGCTTTGCCGGAATTTGCATTTTTCTTGGCGGAATGGGGAAGTCTGCCCAGTTCCCGCTCCATGTTTGGCTACCGGATGCCATGATGGGTCCAACTCCAGGTTCAGCATTAATCCATGCTGCTACCATGGTCGCTGCTGGTGTTTACCTTTCTCTGAGAATGTACCCGTTGATGGTTCTTGGAGACATCACCTGGTTCATCGCAGTCATCGGTGCCATCACCGCATTTGTTGCCGCCACGATTGCGCTGGTTCAAACAGATATTAAGGCGGTTCTGGCATTTTCTACAATTTCTCAACTTGGTTATATGATGATCGGAGTGGGTGTTGGATCTTACAACGCCGCTTTCATGCATCTCATTACTCACGCTATTTTCAAAGCATGTCTTTTCTTGTCGGCAGGCTCGATCATTCACTCCATCCACGAACAAGAAATGCCTAAGATGGGGGGCCTCAGGAAGTATCTTCCCTTCACTCATTTCGCCATGATGTGCTGTACTTTGGCGATTGCGGGAATTCCTTTTTTCTCAGGATTTGTGTCTAAGGATAGAATTCTTGGTGATGCTCTTTATTATGGCTTCATGTCAGGTCAAAATCCACTTTTTGCAATCGTTCCCATTTTAGGTTTTGCCGGCGCTGGTCTTACAGCGTTTTATATGTTTCGTATGATGTTTTTAACTTTCTATGGTGAAAATCGAATGAGTCATCATGATACTCATGGTGATGATCATCACGGCCATGAAATCCATCACGAGCATCTGGATGCTCGTCAAAATGTTCCACTTATTATTCTTGCAGTTTTTACGTTGGGTTTTTGGTTCGCAGGCACTCTTACCGGCCAGAGTTTCGGTAAAGTATTTGGTTCTAAAACGGAGTGGTTCAAAATTCTCGTAGAGGCCCCTAAGGTGGAGAAGTTTATCGGACATTCTCGTGAATCGTTTGAATCGACTGACACTCGTACACTGGTTGATCTGCCCAAAACTGTCTACGACCACCAAACTGGATACGCAGGCCCAAACCCTGATGAGCATAAAATTCATACTGCTCATACAATTGGTGCAATTGCTTCCATTATTATCGCGTTCTCGGGTGTGTTTCTCGCCTTCTTAATGTATATCAAGAAATCAGTGAAGCCTTTATCGAGCAACTTTTCGGGTTATACGGAAATACTCAAAAACAAGTATTACTTCGATAATCTGTACGTTGATGTGCTTATTAAAAAAGGTCTTTTGCAATTCAACCGGGCCCTCTCATCTTTTGATATGGGTATTTATGACCGCTTTGCCGTTGATGGCTGGGCCCATGTCAATCGTTGGATCTTTAAGTCGGCCAAATGGTTTGATAACGTCGTGGTTGATGCCATCGGTGTTGATGGTACGGGAGTGGCAGTTAATTTATTTAATCTTGTTTTGAGAATCATTCAGTCGGGTAAGATTCAATTTTACTTTGTCGTTTTAGTGATGGTTCTGGCTTCGTATATTTGGACTGTAAATATTTAAGGTTTTTTTATAGAGAGAGGTTCGTTGTGAACGGAATTTTGAATTGGATTTTATGGTTACCGATAATTGGTATGATTGGAATTATTCTTACGCCGAAAGCGAAAGAAAGTTTGATTAGACCTTTAACTCTTGTGACGACAACTTTGACGCTGATTTTGTCAGTCGTGTTGTATTTGAAATTTGATACATCGACTGCAGACATGCAGTTTGTGGTTAAGTTTCCGTGGATTGAGCAGTTTCACATCAATTACCATCTTGGGATTGATGGCATCACCATGCTGATGACTTTTCTCAATGCTCTTCTTTTCTTTATTTGTACGCTTTCAAGCTGGACTGTAGAGAAGAATATTAAGGCCTACTTTGCTCTTCTCTTAATGCTCCAGTCTACAGTCTTTGGAGTCTTTTTTTCTTTAGATTTCTTTTTGTTCTACGTTTATTGGGAAGTTATGCTTCTTCCGATGTTTTTCCTTATCGGAATATGGGGTGGAGAGAATCGGGAATATGCGGCCATTAAGTTTTTTCTTTATACTTTTTTTGGTTCAATTTTCATGCTCGTTGGTATCATTGCCCTTTACTATGCTACAGGCCAAGGGGCGGATTCTTTCAGCATTCTCGCTCTTCAGGGTGGTAAATTCACAGAATTAACAGTTAATATATTTGGTCATACATTTTCATTTGAGCATCTTTTCTTCTGGTTCATGTTCTTGGGTTTTGCCATCAAGGTACCTGTGTTTCCATTTCACACCTGGTTACCGCATGCCCACGTTCAGGCGCCGACAGCTGTTTCCGTTATTCTGGCGGGTGTTCTTCTTAAGATGGGAACATATGGCTTTCTCAGAATAGCCTTTCCTATCTTTCCGCAGGCAGCAGTTGACTCTTCAACGATCATTGCTGTTCTTGGTTTAATCTCGGTCATTTATGGTGCCTTTTGTGCCATGGCCCAGGATGATGTTAAGAAGCTAGTCGCCTACTCTTCTGTTTCCCATATGGGGTTTGTTATGCTCGGTCTTGCCGCCATGACAACTCAGGGTATGAACGGAGCGGTTCTTCAGATGTTTAATCACGGAACATCGACGGCCATGATGTTCCTTTTGATTGGAATTCTTTATGAGCGTTCACATCATCGTTGGATTGTTAAGCCAGATGGCTCAAAAGGCTACGGCGGTCTTTCTACGAAACTACCGAAGTATACAACTGTCTTTATTATAGGAATGTTTGCTTCTCTGGGATTACCTGGTCTTTCAGGATTCATTTCGGAAGCACTTATTTTTCTCGGTATTTATCAGCGATTCACGACAATAACTGTTATTGCTGTTGTTGGTCTTTTAATTGGAGCTGCTTACCTTCTTTGGATGTTCAAGAGAATGTTCTTTGGTGAGGTTAATCCGGAGATTGAAGAATATGAGGACATGAATGCAAGGGAAGTTTTTTATATGCTCCCACTTTGCATCGCTGTCATTGTGTTTGGTATTTTTCCGAGTCCATTACTGAATGTAATGAAAGCATCGGTTGGACAGCTAGTAGATCTCTTGGCGAAGTATTAAGCGAGGTTTTTTGTGATTGACCAATTATTTGGTTTTTTGGCCCACTACATACCTGAAATAATCAGCATCGTTTTGATGACAACTCTTTTGGTTGCTGAAGCTGCAGTTAAAAATGAACACGCTCCACGTATAAAGATCCATATTTATACTCAACTTGTTCTAGGGATTGTGCTTATTAATTTGTTTCTGAATTTGGGAGATAAACCACTTCATATTTTTCACAATGCCGTAACGATTGATCCTTTTTCTACTTTAGTAAAGATCATCATGACGATTGGAACCATGGGTGCCATTTTTCTCGGGCACAGCTCAAAAGATATTTATTCCAACCTTAAGTCTGAATTTTCAATAATGGCGGTTGGGGTTCTGATTGGTGGTATGTTACTGGCCTCAGCAAACAACATGCTCACGCTCTATCTTGGAATTGAAACTCTCTCTATCCTTTCTTATGTACTGAGTTCATTTAAGCGGAATGAGGCGTCCTCCACTGAGGCCGGGCTCAAGTACGCTCTCTATGGTGGACTTTCTGCAGGAGTTGCTCTGTTTGGTATGTCCCATCTTTATGGCGTTTTCGGTTCGATTCAGTTTGTGGATATGGTCGATAAAGTTCAAGGGCTTCAAGGCGCAGGGCTTAGTATTGCGATGGTTTCCTTTCTTATGTTTTTTGTGGGTATTGGATATAAAATATCTGTTTTTCCTTTTCACATGTGGACGCCTGATGTTTATCAAGGCTCCCCAATTCCAGTGACATCATTTTTTGCGATCGTTCCAAAGATGGCGGGAATAGCTGCTTTGGTAAGAGTTTCATTTGTCTTCTTGTCTGAAGGTTCGGCATTAACGATTTCCTGGACTGGTTTGATCTTGGTCATTGCTGCCCTCACCATGACGGTTGGAAACGTGACCGCTATTGGCCAAAGTTCGGTTAAGCGCCTACTCGCCTTTTCATCAATTGGACACGTCGGAATGATGATTCTTGGTGTGGTTGTTATGAATGAGACAGGAGTTCAAGCGATTTTATTTTATGGAATCGTTTACCTCTTTATGACATTGATCGCCTTCTACATTACTTCTCATCTCTCTGATATGTATGGGACTGATTCAATCGATGTGTTTCGTGGGTTAATTTATAAGCACCCTACTATGGCGATCATTATGGCGTCGGTGTTGTTTTCTCTTGCTGGGATGCCGCCATTTTCTGGATTCATTGCTAAATTTAATATTTTCTCAGTGATCATTGCTAAGAAGTATTATGGCATAGCACTTGTTGCAGCAATAAACTCAGTTATTGCACTCTACTATTATATGAAACTTGCTAAAACAATGATCTTCAGTAACGCCGACGGCGATGAAAAAGTTCTTGGTTTTACGTCACTTAATCAAACGGTGATTATAATTCTTTTTATCCCGGTTTTGTTCCTGGGCATTTTCTGGGATTCGGCGATGGCACTGGCGGGAAACGCCACGCTGTTCATTAAATAATTTCTTTAGGGGAGCAAAATGCTCCCCTTTTTGTTTTCCTCCTCTAAATATTAAAATCTTCTATAATTAAAGCTATGACAAAATATCGTCTCCGACTTCCAAGTGGTCGGCTTCTAGGCCCGTTTGAAATGAGGCAGCTCTTTGAGCTGAGGCTCAAGGGTCATATAAAGGGAACCGAAGAGGCGCAGGTTTATCCAACAGGAAACTGGGAACCCATAAGTCACTTTGAATTTTTTTCAAAGTTAATGGATGAAAATAACACATTATTTATCCGCCAAGATTCTCTTCAGGATGAAACATTTTCAATTGATCTGACAAAATTCAGAATTCAAAAAAAAGAAAAAGAAGTAGATGATTACAATATCGATGAATTGACACCCGTCGAAGAGTTAGCCCAGACAGTGCAGATGCCATCTGGAAGGATGGAAGTAAAAGAGATCGATAAAACTTCTGAGCAAAGAGCTGAAACGCCTGCAGAAATTGAATACAAGATCGAAACATTTTCTGAGGTGGACATCTCATTGGATGATGTTGTTCAGGTTCAAACACTTATTAATCCAGTTGCTCAACAAGAATTGGAAAGAATGCGAAGGCTTCAGAAAATAAGTGAGGCAGAAAAAATCAAAGAAAATAAAACTCATGATGTATCAATACTTCTTGAGGTCGATGAAAGTCGAGTTTATTTGCCCGAAGTGGTAAAAGAGGAGATTGTTTCATCCACTGATTCGACTCAAATGATTCAAATTGATCAGAATTCACTGATGGAAGTAGCAAGGAGAAATGAAAAGAGTATAGAGCTCGAAAGCATGGGCGATGGGGACCAAAGTCGTGGGGAAAAGGCAGACGATCCAGAGGATGAAATTAATTCGACGGAGAAGAAGAAAAAAAAGAAATTGATTTTAATACTCGCGGG